>CBFGWJ010000008.1:0-19550 GCA_965652335.1 uncultured Gammaproteobacteria bacterium
CCTCGGCGAGCGTTGGGCGGAATTGCTGGAGCAACCCATCATGCTGCTGGCCAGTTACTTCGTTGCGAAGCTTTGCCTGCGGCAATTCGGGCCGTTTGCCGCGCCGCATCGTCTGCTCATCGGCGTACTGGCCCTGGCGCTGATGATTGCCGCCGAACTGGCCCTCAGCATCGCCATGGGCCAGGACGTAGCTGAATACCTGGCGGGCAGGGACCCGGTGTCAGGTACCGCCTACCTGGTTTCACTGGTGCTGTTTGCGCTCATGCCCTGGATCGCCGGCCGGCGGTAGCCGCTTCAGTCCGCAACATCGTACAGCGCGCGGGACAACCTGGCCGACAACTCCGAAAGCTTGTAGGGCTTGGGCAACAGGTTCCGGGCAAAGCTGGCGTCCGTGCTTGGCGATTCGGCAATGTCCGCGTAGCCGGATGTCATCAGAACCTTGAGGTTTGGATAAATGGCGCGGGCCGCGTCAACCAGTTCCTGTCCGTTCATCCCGCCGGGCATGACGAAATCGGTGAACAGCAGGTCGATGTCGGCATGCCCTTTGAGCCATTCGAGCGCCTGGTTTCCATCGCGGGCTTCAATAACCACATAGCCAAGTGATTCCAGCTGCTGGCGCGCGAATTCGCGCACGTGGTCATTGTCCTCAACCAGCAGGATTCGCTCTCCCTTGCCCGGTATGGTAGTCGGCGAAGCACCTTCCGGCCTTTTTGTCGCGCCGTCACAGCAGGGCAGATAGATTTCCACCGTCGTGCCCTTGCCCGGTGTTGAGTGAAGCTCCACATGGCCGCGCGATTGCTTGGCGAACCCGTACACCATGGAAAGACCCAGGCCGGAACCCTTGCCCGCTTCCTTGGTGGTGAAAAAGGGCTCGAATGCCCGCGTCAATTCCTCCGCGCTCATACCTGAACCGGTATCACGAACCGCAAGCCTGGCATACCTGCCCGGCGCCAGCTCTGCCGTCTGCTCCAGCCTCTCGGGGTTAAGCGTGACCGAGCCGGTTTCAATGCTGACCTGCCCACCGCCACCCATGGCATCACGCGAATTGAGCACGAGGTTCAGCAGCGCGCTTTCCATTTGGGCGCGATCAACCATGGCCACGCAGTCCGATCCGTCGGTACGAACATCGATTCCGATGCCCTCGCCCACGGTGCGCGCCAGCAACGGACGCATGTCCTCGACCAGTTGATTGAGGTTCACCGGTTCCGGAACCAGCGGTTGCCGTCGCGCAAAAGCCAGCATTTGCCTGACCAGTTCGGCGCCACGTTCCGCTGCGCTCAGTATCATGGCGGCCGGATCGTGCTCCGTGGGCGGAGCATTCGACCGCAATAACAACAACTCCGCGCTGCCCATGATGACGGTGAGCAGGTTGTTGAAGTCATGGGCCACGCCACCCGTCAGCTGGCCAACCGCCTCGAGCCGGTTAGCCCGCTGCAGGCCCTGCTCCAGCCGCAGTTTCTCCAGCAGCTTTCCAAGGTGGGCGGCAATGCTGTTGAGCAAGGCGCGCTCTTCGGCCAGGAACGGTCCCTCCCCATCAGGCTGGTCGGGGTGCTCTGACAGGTAGCCTGCCGTGAGCGTACCGACCGGCTGCCCGCCCATCTCGATGGTTGCATCGAGCGTGGCTGCCGGCGGCTGCCATGGCTGCGATTCGTACCGTTCATCGCCAATCGCGATACGCGCCTCCGCGTCGCGGTCGTACAGCAGGCTTTCCGGAATCCGGTCGCAGATGCGCTGGCAGATTTCAGGCAGGGTCAGGTCTGTTCTCGAGGTCAGCTCGACTGCGGTATAGAGGCAACGCAACTCCTTTACGCGCTCTTTCAATGCGTTCTGCGCCACCATTTCGCGCGTCACGTCTTCGGCCAGGCCCGCCACGCGCCGGACTTCGCCGTCGGCATCGCGCACCGGGAATGCGCGATCCAGCAGCCAGCGTATTTCACCATCCGGCCGGATGATGCGGTAAGTCAGCTCGTACCGGTCGGGGGCCTGCCGCGCCAGCGACTCGGCAACGGCATCGCAATCTTCCGGATGAAGCGCCTTAAGCCAACTCGAAGGCTTTTCATGCGCCGATTCGAGGCTGAGGCCGAAAATGGTTTCGTAGGAAGGACTGATGTACAGCAGGCGTGATCCCTCAATTTCTTTCAGCCAGAAGATTTCGTTGATGTTTTCGGTCAGCTGGCGGAAGCGCTCCTCGCTCTCGCGCAATGCGTCTTCATCCCGCTGCCGGCGCATGGCCATGGCATCGATGTCGCGCCCGAGCTTGCCGAGTTCGTCATCGGTATCCAGGCCGGTACGGGCGCTCAGGTCGCCGCCGGCCAGTTTACCGATGGTTGCGCCCAGCACGCGCATGGGCGGCTTCAGCCGCCGGTACATCCAGGCAAAGCCGGCAAATGACACCAGGCAGATCAGCACGCTGCAGGCCAATAACCATCCGGTCGACTGCAACAGCGACTGCAGGTATCGCTCGTCCTCAGTGTCGGAAAGGTACTGCAGGACATTCTGGACACGAGTCTGGTGAAGGCTGAGCTGTCCGGCGACGTCCCTGTCCACCCGTGTTTCCGGCCCGGCTTCGACCAGCAGATTCACGATATACCCGATCTCGCGAAGGTGCGCGCGCGCTTCGTAGACAGCGTCCGGGCCGATGTCGCCCAACAGCAGGTCCAGTTTCGCCACTTCCTCCTTCATGGCGGACAGGGCCACCGGATCAGGGCGAATCAGGGTGATGTAATCAACCGATGTTCCAAGCAGTACGGCATGGTCTTTGGCCTGCGACAACAGCTCACGCAACTCCAGGCGTTCGCGAAGATCGATCCACAGGAAAGTACTGAACAAAAGGAGCCCGAATAGCCCGACAGCCGCGCCGGTTGCGATGGCCATGGCCAGCCTTCCGAGTTTCAAACCGCCCTCACGGAAGTTTCACGCCGGTAATGAAGTGCGCCGGCAGGGCAACACGGCTCGGCGCGACCTGCAGCATGGGTTGCGGATGAACATAGTCCCGTGGCGCCGGCATGTCCGGCCTGGCATCGTTTTCCCGCTCCGCGGCCCAGATAAATTGCGATTCGATATCGGCGATCAGCACCATGTCCAGCCCGAGCCCCCAGATGACGCCCTCGCGCATCCAGTGCGTCCAGTCGGGAATTTCGTTGCGAGTGTCCTGCACCCGGTTCAGGCGCTCCGGTTCGTGCTCGAGCACAGCCAGCACATCAGCGTAGGCCGCCAGCACCTGGGCGCCCAGCTCCGGGTGTTCCTCGAGCACCTCCGGCCGCACCACCAGCAGCCAGCCCGCGGTGTACAGATGGCGCATGCTGAATTCAACGACCTGCTCCGTTCCAAGGGTCGTCTCAATGGCGTGGGCCCAGGGCTCCCAGGTTGATACGGCATCCACGCTGCCTGATTCCATGGCAAATGGATGATCGGCAACTTCCAGTGGCACCCGCGTGATGCCCGCCATGTCGAGGCCATGGTAGGCGGCAAACCGCTCCCAGCCAAAATGTGCCGAGGTGTCCTGGGGCACTCCAATGCGTTTGCCGCGCAGGTCGCCGGGTTGGTTGATTCCTGACGAGCGACTGGCCACAACCATATGCGTAGCGTTGGAGGTGGCAATCGATGCGAGCACCCACAGGGGTGACGGCCCGGCGGCGCCTGATGACCGCTGGTGGTCGAACAGCGCACGGGCGATGGGCGTGGCGGAAGCGAGCGCGAACTCGGCTTCACCTGCCAGCATCGCGGCGAGCGCAGCCTTGCCCGAGTCGTAGACATCCAGTTGGACGGTTATGCCGCAATCACCGCGCTCGAAGAGACCGAGGTCCGTTGCCAACCAGGTGGGGGCATCGGCCACCCAACTGGAACTGGCGATGCGGATTACGCGCTCCTGGGCCCGATCCTGAGGCTGGGCATCGGCGAAGATACCCAGCATCACAAATCCCGCCAGCCAGACCGAGGTTATCTGGCGACGGGGCGGATTCATACAGGCTTCACGAACATGTGGCTGCTACGCACCTGGTGTATCAGTTTGTTCATAACAGCGCTTCCGGGCAGCCAGCATAGCATGGAAAGCGCGCTGCCCTATCGGGGCTGGCGGGACGGATTCGCTGGACTCCGGAAGGTTGTATACGCATCCGGCAGCCACGGAATCAAACAACCGGCAACAGGGACTGAACACAACTCATGAATGCTTTCGGGCTGAAAGGTTTGCTGATGAAGGCATGGGGAAAGTCTATTTCCAGGCCCGCGACCTCCAGGCTGGCGCCGGACATGAAGAGCACAGCGGTGCCCGGATGCCGGCTTCGAATCGTTCGGGCCAGGTCCGGCCCGAAGCCGCCTTTGAGGCGCACGTCCGAAACCAGCAGCCCTATGGGCGAGGGGTGACTGCCGGCAAAATCCAGGGCTTCGCCGGGAGTCTGGCAGGTATGCACCTCATACGGAGAGCCTTCGAGTATGGCCCTGACCAGGCCGAGCATGAGCGGCTCGTCATCAACGACCAGCACCACGTTTCGTTGCATCATGTCCATTCCGCTCGATCAGCCTTCCGTGTTTCGCACGAACAAATGTCGCATGTATCGGCCTTGCAGCAACTCCGGCGGAATGTTCCACAACCCGCTCCTGCTGCGCCTGGACCCTGCTCTTTCGGGACATTAGCAAATAGCCGGGCGATTTTCACTGTCAAAACTACCAGACCTTGCAGGAATGGCGGCTGGCGGGCGTGACAGCCGAAAGTACGCTGGCTAGTATGCAGGCTGGTTTCGCCACAGGGTTCCGCGCATGAATGACGCAACATTCTGGCCGGACTATGAGGCAGCGCTGTTCGAGCAGAATCCGTACCCGATGTGGATCTATGACCTCGAAACCCTGCGGTTTCTCCGGGTCAACGATGCCGCGATACGGCAGTACGGCTATTCACGGGAAGCGTTTCTGCAGATGACGCTGCGCGACATCCGCCGGAGTGAAGACATTGCCGCGCTGGAAGACAACATCGCCCGGTCGGGCGATTCCACCCCGGAAACGAGCATATGGCAGCACCGCCTGGCAAACGGCGAGCTCTTCCAGGCCGAAATCCAGTCCATTCCACTGATGTATGAGGGTCGCCGCGCACGCCTGGTGACCGTACGCGACATGTCGGAACTGGCCCAGCTGACCGAGAACAACACCAGGCTGCAGTCCAGCGTGCGCAAATGGCGCCGCAGGTCTGACCGGGCCGAAGGCCATTTTCAGCAATTGTTCGAAGCCATTCCCGGCAAGTTCATCGTGCTCACGCCGGATGAGTATCGCATCGTGGCGGTAAGCGACGCTTACCTCGAAGCATCCATGACCCGGCGGCCGGACATACTGGGAAAGAGCCTGTTCGACGTGTTTCCAGACGATCCCAATGATCCTTCCGCGGACGGCAGCCGGCAGATGATCCGGTCACTGAAAAACGTGGTGAATTTCGGTGAAACCGATGTCATGCCGATGCAGCGGTACCCGATCCCCCGCCCTGCGGATCAGGGCGGCGGCTACGAGGAACGCTTCTGGAGCCCGGTCAACAAGCCGGTAAAGGATGCCAACGGCAAGGTGGTGTTCATCATCCATCACGCGGAAGACGTCACCGAGATTGCCCGGTCCGGTGGGATCGAGAGCGAGATACTCGGCGCCATCGAGAACCGTGAGCAGCAACTTGCCCTGAACATCACGCTGCGCAGCCGTGAGCTGAAGGCCGCATACAGCAGCCTGCGTGAGCAGGAAGCGAACCTTCGCACGGCGCAACACCTGCTGGGCCTGGCAACCTGGAAGCTCGACATCGAGCGCGAAGAACTGATCTGGAGCCCGGAAGCCGCCGAAATGCTGGGATCGCCATCCGTAACTCTTCGCCCGGCCATCGCCGACTACGTGGCGATGTTGCACCCGGAAGATCGCGGGCCGATGCTGCGGAACTACCACGCCTTCATCAGCGGCGATGAGATTGAACTTGAGTTCAACCACCGCATCCTGCGTCCCGACGGCCAGCTCATTTACATCCAGGGCATCGGCGAGAAAACCCGTGATCCTGACAACCGCCCCATCGTCACGGGCGTTGTGCTGGATGTCACGCGGCAAAAGCTCGAAGAGGCACGCTTGCGCGAGTCGAACCTGATGCTGCAGGTTGCGGGACAAACCGCCCGGCTGGGCGCCTGGCGGCTGAACCTCGAATGGGAAAATGACCAGCCTCAGCCCCGAAATGTCATATGGAGCGCGCAAACCTGCCAGATACACGAGGTACCGCCAGGCACGACACCCACAGTGGAAGAAGCCGTTGAGTACTACGCCCCGGAATACCGCAAGCTGATTACCGAGGTTGTAACCGCCTGTGCCATTGGCGGCACACCGTTTGATGAGGTGCTGGAAATCATCACGGCCCGGGGCAATCGAGTATGGGTCAGAACCATAGGCGAGGCGGACTGGGATCAACACGGCCGCATCATCGCCGTACATGGTGCATTCCAGGATATCTCCGAGCTGAAGCAGGCCAAGCTCGCGGCGGAGGAACTGGAATCCCGGTTGGAGCGAATGTTGGAAGAAGTCACCGACGGATTCTATACGCTGGACCGGGACTGGAATTTCACCTACCTGAACAGCCAGGCAGAGAAAATGCTGGAACGCCGCCGCGAAGACCTGCTGGGCAGGAGTGTGTGGGAGGAATTTCCGGAAGCCGTGGGTATGACCCTGGAGTTTCGCTACCGGAAAGCCGTTGAAGAGCGAACCACTGAACGGTTTACCTTGTTTTATGCCCCTTTGCACCGCTGGTTCGAAGTGAATGCCTATCCTTCCTCAAATGGTTTGGCAGTGTATTTCAATGATGTGACGGATCGCCATCTCATGCAGGAGCAGTTGCGCCGCTCGCAGAAGCTGGAAGCGCTGGGCCAGCTGACCGGCGGCATCGCGCACGACTTCAACAACCTCCTGACCGTGATCATCGGCAATTCCGAACTCCTGACCAGCCGGCTCAAGGACCAGGAGTCCCTGCAAGGCTTGGCAAACATGATCATGACGGCAGCGGAGAGTGGCGCCGAACTGACCCGGCGCCTGCTGGCATTTTCACGCCGGCAGGCTCTTGAGCCCCAATGCGTCTGCCTCAACCGGCTGATTGAACAGATGGACCCGCTGCTGCGCCGCAGTCTGGGCGAAGAAATCGAGATTGAATTTGTCCATGCCGGCGACCTGTGGCTGGCCGAAATCGATCCGGCCCAGTTTGAGAGCGCATTGCTGAACCTGGCCATCAACTCGCGGGACGCCATGTCTGAAGGTGGCCATCTCGCCATCAGGACAGAGAATGTCTGGATTGACGATGACTACGCGCGCATCAACCGCGATGTGGCTCCCGGTGAATACGTCCGGGTGGCTGTCAGCGACAGCGGTTGCGGCATGTCCGACGAAGTTGCGGAACGGGCATTCGACCCGTTTTTCACCACCAAGCCGGAGCAGCGTGGAAGCGGGCTGGGCCTGAGCATGGTTTATGGTTTCGTCAAACAATCAGGCGGGCACGCAAAAATCCGCACCCAAGTCGGCAAGGGCACCACCATCAGCCTGTATTTCCCGCTCTCTCACGGCACACTCTCGGCCGCCATCGAGGCGGCGCCATCAGAGGAAGCGGCCACGGGGCAGGAGCGCATCCTGGCGGTTGAGGATGATGACCTGGTGCGGGAGAACCTGGTGACGCAGTTGCGCAGCCTGGGCTACCAGGTATTGACCGCCCCCAACGGCCAGGCCGCCCTGGATATTCTGGATACCGGCGCGGCGGTGGACCTGTTGCTCACCGACGTGGTCATGCCCGGCGGTATGAATGGCCGCGTGCTCGCTGACCAGGCCGTTGCGCGACGGCCGGGACTGAAGGTGCTGTTCAGCTCCGGATACAGCGAGGACGCCATCATCCACGGCGGCCGGCTGGACCCGGGCGTGCAGCTTCTGAGCAAACCCTACAAGCGCATCGATCTCGCCCGCAAGGTAAGAAAAGTGCTGGACGCGCCGGCGGGCTGAAGCTGGCCCGGCGCTCGAACGCGCGCAGTGCTGGCTAGGACAATCGTTCCTGAACAGCCCGCCAGGCCGCGTCGATGGCGCCGTTCACATAGGCAAACGCTTCCGAGTCCGAACCCGCTATCGATACCCTGCCGAACGGTTGCCGCGCCTCGATGTGCGGGCCTTTGTAACGTGACCAGTCAGGAGGATCCACCAGGTCGTTATATTCGTACGCATAGCCATGGGGCCAGCGGTTGACGGTAATGCCGAGGATGTCGCGGGCCGGGTCAAAGCCGCCAGCCGCCAGCGCGTTGGCCGCCTGCTGGCGCATGGCGCGTTCATAATCCTCGAAACCGAGTTCCAGCATTTTGTAACGGCCCAGTTTGTTCTGGGTGCGGGCATCCATACCCTGGCCCGGAAGGATGGGTACATAGGTCCAGTGCAGGATGGCCGGCTGTTCGGGTGAACGGTTGAACTGGTAGTCGCCCAGGCTGACCGGGAAATCCAGCACCACCGAATCCATCAGGCCGCCGGGGAAGCGGATGCCGTTCACACCCAGCTTCACGAACGGTTCCCAGTTGCGCACCAGCATGTTGGCATACAGCAGCGGCACCTTTACCTGGGTGGCAAACGCCTGCGCCTGCGCCGCCGGAAACTCCGGGCAGATGTGCGGCAGGATGGCGCTGTAGCCGGCGAAAATCACATTGCTCGCACGCACGTCATGCGCGCGTGCTTGACCTTCTGGACCGGCTTTCACATAACGCACGCCCACCGCTTTGGCCGATGCCAGGTTGCCGGCGCTGCCGCCCAGGTGCTGTACCCGCACGGCCGTGGAGTTGAGGCGGATCTTCACGGTATTCTGCGGCCGGTCGAGCGCGGTGTAATCGAATGGCGCAGTGACGATGTCTTCCATGGTGTGGCCTGGCGCCACACCCGGAACCAACTGTCGCACCAGCAACCGGGTAATGCCGGCATTGCCATCGGGGAAGTGAAAGATGTAGGGCTCGTCCTTTTCGAGGTGCTGGTAAGGATCATCATCGTGCAGGTCGATGCCCAGGCCATCAAAGCCGGGGAACCCGAGGAACATCGCCTCGCGCGCTGACAGCGCATCCAGCCCGCAGCCCCAAAGACCGGCGCTCAGGGGGTAGAACAAACGCAGAATGCTCTCTGAAGCGCCGAAATGGTTCTTGAGGAAATCGGTGTAACTCTGCCCGCGCAGCCAGGCGACTTTTTCCGCCGCTGTCTTGCCCGGCTGGAAATCCTCCGCGCTGGTGAGAATGCGCAGCCAGGTTTCGACATCTTCAGGCCGGTCGGACACCTGTTCCGCGAAATGCCGCAGTTCTTCGAGTGTCTCGTCACCGCTGGCCGTCCAGCCGATGGGAACATCCTTCACCAGGCGGCTGTGGCCGAAGTGCTGCCCGTCCAGCCACCAGGCAGTTTGCAGGTTCATGCCGCGGTAAAGCTGCTGGTCGTAGGCGCGGTAGAACTTCTGCACATCGATGCCGATGCCGTGCAGCAACCCCATGGCTTCGGGGCTGTAGGATGAAGGCGTGTCGATGGACTGGCTGCCGCCGTAACCGATCAGGGTCCGGCCGGCATGCTGGTATTCGTTGCGCTTGGCGTGGCCGCCGAAATCGTCGTGGTTATCAAGGATCAGGATACGCGCATCGGGCTGTTGCTGGCGCCAGAACCAGGCTGCCGCCAAGCCGCTGATGCCGGCGCCGATGACCACCAGGTCAAACTCGCCTTCGCCGGTATCCGTGCCGGATGCCCAGCGCTTGCCTTCGCGCACCACGCCATGGGCCACTTCGAAC
Source organism: uncultured Gammaproteobacteria bacterium (assembly GCA_965652335.1). Classification (GTDB taxonomy): domain Bacteria; phylum Pseudomonadota; class Gammaproteobacteria; order Xanthomonadales; family SZUA-36; genus JAWXBM01. The sequence continues at coordinate 9,780 of CBFGWJ010000008.1, forward strand.
GCGCCCACGTGTGAGCCACGCAGGCCTTCCTTCGCGGGCGGGTAATAGCCGGGGACGATTTCGGGCGAACCGGCAAACCCTTCGGAAATCATTTCCGCCCGCGCCCAGGGCGCCAGGCTGGCTCCCAGTGCCACGGCGGTTCCCTGGCAGAACTGCCGGCGGCTGATGGGGCGAAACATCCCCAGCTCTTTGTCTTTCAGCATTACCTACCCCGCTCTATTCCACAACCGGATGTTCCAGTTGCTGCTCTTCTTCCAGCATTTCCTCTTCCACATCCTCATGCCACTGGAAGATATTCATTTCAATGAATACAAACGCCACCAGCCACAGGAACGCATCCCAGAAATCGAGGAAATCACCCAACAAACCCCAGTAGACCGCGCAGAAGAACAACACGGCATAGAGGATGCCCTTGGTGATTTTGGCAATGACCAGCCGACGTGGCGTGAGATGGCCGCGCAGCTGCAGCAGCACTTCGAGCTCGAGCAACACGACAACGATGAGCCAGTCTCCCGCGTTGATGATGTCGATGATGGCAAGGTGCTGGATGGCCTTGACCGAATCAGCCGTGCCCAGGATCTGCGTGCCGGCAATCTGCATCAGGGCCTGGCCCTGCATGGCGGCGCAGGATGCGCTGTCCAGCGCCGGATACTGGTCCAGGTCATCGATCCAGCTGAAGCCCTGGCCCACCAGACTGCAGACATCATCGACGCTGAACGGCACCGTGTGCGAGAGATAGCCCCATTTGGAGGCGTAGCCCCAAAAGGCTGAAACGATGAATGCATAGGCAATGGCCTTGATGGCCAGGAGAATCCACTTCAGGCGGCCTTCCAGCTTCTCGTCGGGTATGACCGCTGTTTCCAGTTCAAACAGCAGTAACAGCACAACCCAGGCGGCAGTATCAATGGTGGCGGAAAATGCTTCCGTGAGCTGGTTCCAGGCCAGTGTGTTACCAAACACCTCGCGGGCGGCGAGATACTCCTCGCTGAAAAACAGGTAGATATTGAATGCCAGCAGGCAGTAAATCGTGTACTTGAACAGGCGAAACAGCGTGTGCGGGTGCAGGGCCCGCTGGGTTGCTGAGTGCAGCTTGCTCAACACGCTGTCCTTAGTGACTGTTGCAGGCCACTAGGCGAATGCGCGTCCGAGACGGTTGGCCTGCTGATGCCGGTCGCGATGATTCCTGCAGGCATCGCCAAACGCTTCAAAAATGGCCATGGAATCCGCGTTCTGCGTGACTTTCCATTCCGGGTGCCACTGCACCGCCAGGGTAAAGCCGGGTGAGTCCTCGACCCGGAAGGCTTCCACCAGGCCATCCTCCGCCCAGGCTTCGGCCACCAGGCCGGAACCCAGCACATCCACGCCCTGCGAATGCAGGGAATTCACCTGGAGGCTTTGCTTGCCGGTGATCTGCTGCAGCATTCCGTTGTCCAGCAGCCGAACGCCATGGCTGGCGGCATACTGGGTATCCAGCGGATCCTCGGGGTTTTCCTTGTGCACGTTCAGGCCTTCAACCTCATGCACGTACTGGTGCAGCTTGCCGCCAAAGGCCACATTCACTTCCTGGAAGCCACGGCAGATGGCGAACAGCGGCATGCCCGCGCGAATGGCCGCGGGTATCAGCGCCAGGGCGGTGATGTCGCGTTCCGGGTCATGCCAGGTGCCCGGACGGCTGGGCTCGCCCAGGTAATGATGCGGCTCGACGTTGGAGGGGCTGCCGGTGAGCAACAGGCCATCCAGGCGGTTGAGGATGTCAATGACATCAAAGCCCTCGGCCAGCGAGGGCAGCATCACCGGGTAAGCGTGAGCGCCATCCACAACAGCCCGCAGGTATTTTTCACCCGCCATGTGAAAGGCATGATCTCCCACCATGCGGCGATCGGAAATCACGCCCACCAGTGCCTGGTTGCCTCGCATTCAGGAACTCCCGACCCCAAAGGTCAACAATGAATCAGTCGAACACATCTGCCGCGATGATATCAGCCATGTGGCCTTTGGCCAGCGCATCCGCGGTCATATCCAGGCTGCGCCAGGCTTTTTCCACCAGTTCGTCAATGTGCGCGTGTTCTGACACCAGCGGTGGCGAAACGATCATGGTATCGCCCACCGCGCGCATCACCAGCCCGTTCTGCACGCAGAGATCGCGGCATACGGTTCCGGCACCCATGTCCTTGTGGAAACGCTTGCGCGATTCCTTGTCGGCAACGATTTCCAGCGCGCCCACCATGCCGGCGCTGCGCGCCTCGCCGATGTTGGGGTGATCCGCCAGCGTGGCCCATTTCGCGGTGAAGTAAGGAACCAGGTCGGTTTTCACCCGCTCCACGATGTGCTCACGCTGCATGATGTTCAGCACTTCCAGCGCCACCGCGGCGCACACCGGATGGCCGGAATAGGTGAAGCCATGGGCGAATTCACCGCCCTGGGTCGTCACCACGTCGGCCACCCGCTTGCCAACCAGCGCGCCGCCCAGAGGCAAATATCCCGAGGTTACACCCTTGGCAAACGAAATCAGGTCGGGGCGAATGTTGAAATATTCCGAGCCGAACCATTCGCCCAGGCGGCCGAAGGCGGTAATCACTTCATCGGCCACCAGCAGGATGCCGTATTCATCGCAGATGCGCTGGATTTCCGGCCAGTAGGTGGCCGGCGGAATGATCACGCCACCCGCCCCCTGGATGGGCTCGGCAAAAAATGCCGCCACTTTCTCCGGGCCGAGCTCAAGGATTTTCTGTTCCAGCAAACGCGCCTGCTGCAGGCCGAATTCGTCGGCCGAAAGGTCGCCGCCCAGGCCGAAATGGTAGGGCTGTTCGATATGCACGATGCCGGGCACTTCCAGCACCAGCTGTTCATGCATGGCGCTCATTCCGCCCAGGCTGGCTCCGGCCACGGTGCTGCCGTGGTAGGCATTCTTGCGGGCGATGATGGTCATGCGCTCGGGCTGGCCCATCAGCGTCCAGTAACGGCGGATCAGCTTGACCTGGGTATCATTGGCCTCGGAGCCCGAACCGGTATAGAACACGTGCTGGAAATCGCCCGGGCTGAGTTCGCTGAGCTTATGGGCGAGCTCGATGGCCGGAGGATGGGCACACTGGAAGAAACTGTTGTAATAGGTGAGCTCCTGCATCTGGCGCGCAGCCACCTCAGCCAGGTCCTTGCGGCCATAGCCCAGGTTAACGCACCACAGCCCCGCCATGCCGTCAAGGATTTTCTGCCCTTCCGAGCTGTAGATGTACACGCCTTCGGCGCGGGTAATGATGCGGCTGCCCTTGCGGTTGAGGTCATGGAAATCGGTGAAAGGATGCAGGTAGTGGCTGGCGTCGAGGGCCTGCCAGTCGCGGGTTGCATGGGCAGTGTTCTGGCTCATGGAAACTCTCCATATCCGTCCTCGCCCTGGCGGACAAGTGCGGGTCAGTGTTTAAAGTAATAGACAGTAACCCGATTGTACCTGCTCCCCCTCCCCGCCCGTAACCCCCCGTGCCAGGAAAAGCAGGGGTTCAACAGCGAAGGCGTTCCGGCGCCGTTCCGGCTGGGAAGAGCGATGCTTCGCGGCTAGAATGCAGCGTTCGCTGACCAGAAACATGAATGAACAAACCCTTCGCCACCAAGAGCACCCTGTTTGAAGCCGTGGAGCTGATCAACACGGGTCGTATCGACCAGGCCGAAGCCTTGTGCCGCGCCGCCGTGTCACGCAACAGTGATGATGTCAACATGACCGCATTGCTGGGTGCCACGCTGCTCAAGGCGCGCAAGCTGGGCGAGGCCGAGAAATACCTGCGCCACAGTATCCGGCTGGCGCCCAATTTCGCCAAACCGTATTCAGACCTCGGCCACCTGCTGCTGCAGACCCGCCGGGTGGAAGAAGCGGCAACGGTGCTGCAACAGGCCGTGGAACTGGAAGCAACGGACGGCGATGCCTGGTTCAACCTGGGCAAGGCGCTGGCGCTGCTGGGCAAGGGACGCGAGGCCGATGTCGCGTTTGAAAGGTCCTTTGACCTCAATCCCGAACGCAAGGCACTGGCGCTGGCGGCGGAACACCATCAACAGGGACGCCCGGAACAGGCCGAACGACTGTTACGCGAACTGTTGCGCAAGTACCCCGACAATGTGGATGCCCTGCGCCTGCTGGGCGTTTTGGGCTTCAGCGCCGGGCGTTTGCAGGAAGCGGAACGCCTGCTGAAACGGGCCACGCACATCGCACCGGATTTCGCCGAGGCGCAGCTCGACCTGGGCAAGGTATACAAGGAACAGCACAAACTGGCCGATTCCATCGCGGCGCTGGAACGCGCGATCGAACTCGAACCCGGCAACTTTTTCGCCCACTTCCTGCTCGCCTCGGTGCTGTCGCCCGCCGCCCGTACCGATGATGCCATTGCCGCCTACCGCAAGGTGCTGGAATTGCGGCCGCGGCACGCCGGCGCCTGGTTGGGCCTGGGTCATGCGCTGAAAACCGCCGGCCAGCAGGAGGAAGCCATCGCGGCCTATCGCGAGTGCCTGCGGCTGCGGCCCGGCAGTGGCGAGACCTGGTGGAGCATGGCCAACCTCAAGACCTACCAGCTGAGCGATGCGGACATCGAGGCCATGCAACAACAGCTGGCCAAGCAGGACGGTGCCGAGGAGGATGAAGAGGGGTTCAGCACCCAGTCGCGGGTGAACATGCTGTTCGCCCTGGCCAAGGCCCATGAAGACCGGGGCGACGATGCGCTGGCCTGGCAGTATTACGTTGAAGGCAATTCCACCCAGCGCCGGCTGGAAAGTTACGACCCGGTGCGCACCGAAGTAGTGAATGACGAAATCATCCACGTCTTCACCCCCGAATTCCTGCAACAGCAGCAGGGCCAGGGCCACAGTTCGAATGAGCCGATTTTCATCATCGGCCTGCCCCGCTCGGGCTCCACGCTGCTGGAACAGATACTGGCCAGCCACAGCCAGGTGGAAGGCACCTCAGAACTGCCGTACATCGGCGTGATCGCCAATACCGCCGGGCGCAACCGCGCTGATGGTTTGATCTACCCGCGCGCCCTGCGCGACATGCCGGCGGAGAGGTGGCAGGAAATGGGCCAGGCCTACCTCGACCTGGCGCGCATCCACCGCGGCATGGGCAAACCGCGCTTCATCGACAAGATGCCCAACAACTTCCCGCACGTCGGGCTGATCCACCTGATGTTTCCCCACTCGAAAATCATCGATGCGCGCCGCTACCCGCTGGACTCAACCCTGAGCTGCTACCGGCAACTGTTCGCCCGGGGCCAGAGTTTCGTTTACGACCTCACCGACATCGGCGAGTATTTCCTGCAGTACCAGCGCATGATGGATTACTGGCACGAGGTGCTGCCCGGCCGGGTGCTGACGGTGCAATATGAAGACATGGTCACCGATTTCGACAACCAGCTGGCGCGCCTGCTGGAATACTGCGGGCTGCCGTTCGAAGAATCCTGCGCCCGCTTCTGGGAAACCAGCCGCCCGGTTCGCACGGCGAGTTCAGAACAGGTGCGCCAGCCGATCTATACCAGGTCCATCCATCGCTGGCGGCGCTATGAACATGAACTCGATGAGCTGATCGAGGTGCTGGAGCCCATCCTGCCTCGTTACGCGCAGTACGAGTCCATTAACTGCCAGGCAATCCTGGATTAATCGAAGCCCCCGCGGCATATGGATGTGCCGCCCTTCAATGATTGCAAATCATTGAAAATGAAGGAAAGTGAAAACCACGCTTTTCACTTTCCGTGCTCTGAGAAATCCAGGATGGATTTATTCAGAGCTTCTATAACTCGCCGGCCATACAACCAGGCTATGGACGCAATGCCGCACATCCAGGTCGAGGTTGAAGCGCCGCGTGGTCTGCATGGTTTCGATATTGTGCAGCGTGACCGTCAGGGGCGAGGAACCGGAAGCGAACACCCGGTCATCGATGACGCACAGGCCCCGGGCAAAACCGGGGCGGGCGATTCCTGAATCAATCACTTCCGTGTTCTGCAGGTCGGCCGGCGGATACTCCAGCAGCTCGAATACCCGGTTGTGTTCGGGGGTGATGAAGCGCACCGCATCGGCGGACGTGTCATTGAACAGCACGCCGTCGCGCCACGGGCGGGCATCACGGGCGCCCTCGGGCAGGCTGACCAGTTGCGCGATGCGGCGGCCGTCAAAATGCAGCAGTCCCAGCGTGGATGGGCCGGACAGGAACAGCCCCCGCGGGTCGGCGTGAATGCTCTGCAATTCCAGGCGATTGCGCAGGAATGGCCCGACGGTGCTGGCGGGATCGAACGGCGTGGCTCTCAACCCGGCTTCGTCATTGGATACCTGCAGGCCGAAGGCGAAACGCCCCAGGTCCAGGTCAAAAGCCAGCACAGCGTCGTATGCCGATGAAACCACGTACACGCGGTTCTCAAACACCGTTACGCCTCTGGCTCCGCCAAGGTAGGGCGACCGGTGCTTTTCCAGCAATTCAAACTCCGGCGTGAACACCAGCAGTTCGGCGTCGGCCGCCACAAATACACGCTCGCCCGAGCAGGCGATGCCGCGCAGGCCGCGTGCCCCGCCGTGGCCTTTCCAGTCGATGGATGGACGGGTCCACTCCAGTACCTGCGCACCCCGCTCACCCTCGATATCCAGCAGGTAAACGGCGCCATGCCGCTCGCCTTTCTTGCTGCCACGGACCACCGTGGTGACGGCCAGAATGGTCATGATGGAGGGTGGTAATCACGCATGGATTGCATAAAATGTTTTGGCAATTGACGAATTTCCATGTAAAAAGGACTTATAACCCGGCTGCCGGGACAGCGGCCAGGTATTAATAAAATAAACACTTGGGCCAAACACAGACAAGGTTACGTCGCCTTCACAGCGGCCTGACATGTGGCATTATACGTTCAGAACCTGAATTTGATTACACTCCGGCAACCCTGAAAGAGAGGCGTTTATGACTTCGTTGCACCGGCCAGCAGGCGTTCATTCCCGTAAGGCACTCAGCGCGGCAATCTCGGCAGTTTGTGCCGGCATACCGCTGTCCCAGGCACAGGCCCAGGATGCTGAAACAGGAAATCTCGCGCTTGAAGAGGTGATCGTTACCGGTACCAAACGCGGTGCACTCAGCCTGCAGGACGTGCCGATTTCCATCACGGCACTGACCGAGGAAACCATCAAGACCCAGGGCTTCAAGTCCCTGGATGATTATTTTGGACAGATTCCCAGCCTGACCTTCGGCCGGGTCGAGCCGGGCGGCACCAACGTCATCATGCGCGGTTGCGCCATTTCCGGTTTCGCCTTTGGCGACAACCCCACCACCGGTGTTTACCTCGATGAGCAGCCCATCACCGCCGCCGGCTTCAACCCCGATCCACGGCTGGTGGATATCGAACGCGTGGAAGCCTACGCGGGTCCGCAGGGCACTACCTACGGTGACGCTTCACAATGCGGCACGCTGCGTATCGTCACCAACAAACCGGTGGTGGGTGAGAATTCCGCCTGGGTGGACCTGACCGGCACCTCGGTGGACGATGGTGAGCTGGGCTACGATGCCAGCGCCATGCTGAACACGGCCATCGGCGAGAACATGGCATTCCGCCTGGTGGGCTTCAGCGCCCATGACGCCGGGTATGTCGACAACGTACTCAGCGACAGCCCGCGCGGCACATTTGACAATTCCGACTTCGTGGGGAAGGACATCAACGGCGTCGATGTGTACGGCGCGCGCGCAGCCTTGCGCTGGACGCCCGGGGACATATGGACGATCGACCTGCAAGGCATTTACCAGACTTCCGAACAGGATGGCTTTGGCGATGCCGATGTCAACGAACTGTATTTTGAGGGCAAGGGTCTGAAAGACTGGGAGCAGATTCGCTATACCCCTGAAACCTTTGATGATGAATGGTCACAAATTGCGCTGACTGCGGAAGCCGACCTGGGCTGGGGTGTGTTTACCGCCACCGGCTCATTCTTTGACCGCGAGTCAACCACCACCACCGACGGCACCACATACCTGCAGAGTTTCCAGCAGACAGCGGAGTACTTCCAGGAATACAACCCCTATTCCATTGTTTATGACTGGGGTGGCGATCCGCGGGACAACATCTACAGCCGCTCCGATGATCAGCGCACCACGCTGGAAATGCGCCTGGCCACCACCGATGAATTGTCCAGCCGCTGGTCAATGCTGGTGGGCGCCTTCTACAACAAGAATGAATCGCCCAAGGCACCATTCAAGTCGACCGTTTATGGCCAGGGCGACAACTGCACGGCTTACTACGCGGCAGCTCCGGGCTGCTCAGGCGCATTCACCTACCTGAGCTACCTGCATTATTACTACTTCGGCACTTTCAGTGCGCCGTCCGACAATTGGTGGACGGGGCTGTATGAAAGCGAGCTGAAATCCACCGCGCTGTTCGGTGAAGTGCAGTTCAACATCACTGAGAACTTTTCGGTACTGGTGGGCGGACGCTGGTATGAAATCGATACCGAACGCAGTCTGCAGCAACTTGCGTTGTTTGATCCACTGGAAAACCTGAACCCCAATTGCGGCACGGATGAAACCCGCCGGCTGTGGCAGGAGGAAGGTATTCCGCAGGAAGGTTATGACCTCTGCTTTACGGATATACGAGCCAGCTCTTCAGAATCCGGTTTTGTTCCGAAGCTGAATGCCACCTGGTACTGGTCGGATGACAGCATGATATACGCCACGTATTCCGAAGGCTTCCGCCGCGGTGGTGGTAACGGCGGCCGGCGCGGTTCGATTTTCGCCGCCGATGGCCCGTTTGGCAGTTACGAATCCGATACGCTGAAGAACTTTGAAATCGGCAGCAAGAACACCCTGATGGGTGGCCGGGCTACCCTGAACATCACCTACTACCACATGACCTGGGAAGACATCCAGATCCAGACGGAAGACCCGCAACCGGCCTTCTTTGCCGTGGGTATCCTGAACTTCCCCGAAGCCGGAATTGACGGCGTCGAAGCGGATTTCAACCTGGCCGTCACCGACCAGTTCACGCTGAACGGCGCGATTGGCTACAACAAGGCCGAGATCAACGAGGATGCGGTGCTGTTCCCGGACACCGACAGCGAAAATACCATTCCCAAGGGCACGCGATTGCCGCTGATGCCGGAGTGGAAATTCAGCGTCACTGGCCGCTACGATTTCAACAACACGATGTGGAATGCGAACCCCTTCCTGCTGGGCACCTGGACCTATAACGGCGAGACGCTCAATTCACTGGGTGGCGTGCAGGCCAGTATCAACCAGGCTGATGTTCGCAAGACAGATGCTTACAACATCTTCAACCTGCGTTTCGGGCTGGAAAACGACAGCTGGAGCGCGGCGATCTTCGTCGACAACCTGTTCAACGAATTCGCGCCGATTTTCTTCAGTGAACGCTACACGCAGCCGCGCGCCACGGTATTGCCGCCACGCACCTACGGCATCACCTTCCGCAAGAATTTCGACTGGTGATTGCACGAATTCTGTATGGATATCGGAGTACTGCTACGCGAACTCGGACCGGTTGATGTCACTGCCCTGAGCGAGGCCATACTCGCCCAGGAGCAGTCGGCCTGGGACGAGCACAAGTACCGCCAGACGGAATACGAGGTTCACAAACAAACCGAGTCGATTGTGCTGGTGTTCGTGAACCTGGAGTCCTGGCCGCAGGTTGAAATCCACAAGGAGCCGGGCTGGGACCGGCTGGCGGAAGCGGCCATTCCGGTGATGCACGGCATCATCGAGAAACACTACCCTCCGGGCGGCACGATCATCCGCGCGATGGCGGCCAAGCTGCTGGC
>CBFGWJ010000009.1:0-19200 GCA_965652335.1 uncultured Gammaproteobacteria bacterium
TCCACCTCGGCGAAAAGCAACGTTGGCGAAAGCAAACCCTGTGGGAAGAAGCAACGCGGGTTCCCCTGGTGTTCAGGGCACCTGGAGTCACCACTGCGGGAAGCGTATCGGCGGAAGCAGTATCGTTGCTGGACATATATCCGACTTTGGTCGAGGTGGCCAACCTCCAGCCTCCTGATCACCTTGATGGCTTGTCGCTGCTTCCTCTAATGAGAAACCCTGCAGCCACACGGGAAACGCCAGCCATCACTGTGTTTGGCCATGGAAACACCACCGTACGTGATGAGCATTACCGCTTCATTCAGTACGCCGATGGCTCGCAGGAGCTTTACAATCACGATGTGGACCCAAACGAGTGGAACAATCTTGTGCTGGATGATTCGCTGGAGGAAATAAAGAACCGGCTTTCCTCCCTCATACCGGCTGAACCAGCGCCCTCGGCCTTCCCCTGATTTCCCGTCTCCCGTCGTTGTAAGCGCATCGACGCGCGACCGGAAAGTTCTGGTCACGCCTGATTTCCGTTCACTCATGTGCCGGCGGGTTTCGCAGCCACTCCAGGGACATGAAAGACCAATTCCATGGGAAGATCCTGCTCGTGCTTGCAATGCAGGAATGATGGGTGTATTTTCGCGTTTCGAAGGATTGTGAACAATATTGTTCACATATATCGATAACAATCTGGCACCAGTCGATAATCATTCAGCACACGGGAAACAAGAAAGATGAAACCTGTACACCAAGTCTTGCAGAAGTTCCTCCTGGTTTTGAATTCCGCCGTCATCTTTTCAACCGCCGTCGCACAAACTGTGTGGGCCCAGGACGCCGAAGAAGTGCTTGAAGAAGTAGTCGTAACCGGCAGCCGCATTCGTGGCGTGGATGCGCCGGTTGGATCAACAGTCATATCATTGGACCGGGCCTATATAGACGATTCCAATTCGGTGTCCGTCGATCAACTGATTCGCGAAATTCCGCAGGCGTACAATCTTGGTGTGAGTGAATCCTCGCGTGGTCAACCGGGCGGAAATGGCAACATTGTGTATGGCAACTCTGCGAATCTTCGCGGCATTGGTCCCTTTGCGACGCTTGTTCTGGTGGATGGGCACCGGGTAGTGACCAACTCCCGGAACGTCGATCCCTCACTGCTTCCTACGCTGGCCCTGGAACGTATTGATGTTGTGGCTGACGGCGCTTCCGCAGTTTACGGATCCGACGCAATTGCTGGTGTGGTCAACCTGGTGCAACGACGAAATGTCGACGGCGGCAAGGCTATCGCCCGCTACGGCAGCGCAGATGATTACAATGAGTACCTCGTTGGAGCGTCATGGGGTAAGACCTGGGATCGCGGCCAGTTCTTCGTCGCGGTTGAGAATGGCGGCCATTCGAACCTGAATGGTCGTGATCGTGACTATTTTCGCGCCCTGCAACCTGGTGGCGATTATCGGACGACCTTGTGTGACCCGGGCACCATTGTAATCGGCGGTGTGTCCTACGCGATCCCTCCTGGTGGTGTGACGCCGGCCAATGTGGGCACGCTCACTCCGGGCACGAGCAATCTCTGTGAAAACATCGTGGACCAGGATCTGCTGCCGGAGCAGGAGTACACCGGCCTGTCGTTTACTTCAAACCTGAAAATTACTGACTCCACCGAAATCTTCTTCGACGGCTTTTATTCGATACGCGAATTCGAGCGTGCGTCCGGGTTCCACTCGGGTGCTTTGACTGTACCCAATACCAACGCTTTCTGGGTCGATCCAAGTGGCACCAACCCTCCCAGGGCTACAGTCAACTATTCTTTCGCCAACGATCTGCCGTCGGATGATGCTTCGGGAGAAGTGAGCCGCTGGGGCGTGACTGCCGGCATCAAGCAGGAGTTGCCGGCGGAATGGGCTTTCGATGCGTTTGTCAGCTATGGAGAAAACAACGAGATCTCAAACACCTATCGCGGGCTGGACGCCGCCAACCTGAATGCCGCACTGGCGAGTTCCAACCCCGATACCGCTTTTGACCCCTATGGCCTGCACCGGACGTCTCCCGCGGTATTGGCGGCCATCAGCGACCAGATTTTCCTGGTTGACTCTGATGTTGACTTCCTGGGCATCGAAGCATTGGCCAGTGGTCCGTTGTTCGAGCTCCCCGGGGGTACTGTACGCGCGGCGGTCGGCTACGAATACCAGGATACCTCTAGCCTTCCTGGCCTGGCCCGAGGCAATCCCGGTACGCCTTCAAGTTGTGTGCCGTGTAGTGTAGCTGGCGTCAGCAAACTGAAACGCGATGTTGATTCCTTTTACGGGGAAATCCTGGTGCCTGTATTCGGGGCAGATAATGCTGCTTCAGGGTTCCAGTCGCTTGACCTGCGGGCTGCAGTTCGTTACGACGATTACAGTGATGTCGGCTCGACAACGAACAGCCAGTTCGGCCTCACCTGGAAGCCGACTGAAAATCTGTCCTTCCGGGCCAGCTTTGCAGAAGCCTTCAGGGCTCCGCAATTCAGCGACCTTTACGGCAATTCTTCAGCCATGTTCGTCGAGGCCTTCGTTGACCCGACCATTGGTGGTGCGCCACGCCAGGGCGTGTTCCAGTCTGGTGGCAATCCCGACCTGAAACCTGAAACTGCTGAAACATGGTCAGTGGGTTTTGATTGGGATTTTGATGCACTGGACGGCACCCGTGTGAGCGTGACCTATTACCACGTGGATTATGAGAACCAGATTGCCCAGTACCTGGGCGATCGCAACATCCTGCAGCGCGAAAGCGAATTCGAAGGCACCGGCATCATCCTGCGGGATGCGGCGGCGGCGGCACGCATTGTTGAGTTGTTTGCCCAGGGTTTAACCGTCGCGCGCGGTGTGCTGCCTGTTCCCGTTACGCTGTACGTGGACGGACGTCCGAATAACCTGGGTCGTTCTGAGACAGATGGAATCGATTTCCTAATCAGTACGGCCTGGTCGACCGACGGCGGCAGCAGCTTTGTTGCGGACCTGAGCGGCAACTACACGCTGGACTACAAGGTTGCAAACACTCCAGACGGCCCATTGCTGGACCGCGACAATGTCATATTCAATCCTTTGGAGCTCAAGGCCCGTGCAAGCCTCACCTGGGAGCTCAACCGATACAAGGCCCGTGCAGTATTGAATTACGTTGGCGGCTATGACAACACGTTGCCGGAACCGGACCAGAGCGTAAGCTCTTTCACTCCGGTTGATCTCAATGCCTGGATTAGCCTGGGCGAGAAGGGCGGGACAGCCTTCAATGAGGGGTGGGTCCTGGGATTCCAGATCAGCAACGTGTTTGACGAAGACCCTCCATACGTCAACATAGCTCCCTCCGGGAATGGTAATGGCGGATATGATTCCTCTGCTGCAAACCCGGTCGGCAGGCTGATCGGAGTTTCACTGGAGAAAACCTTCTAGGCACTATTGCCTCGATTGGTAACCGTCAAGCGCTTCTTGCTGCCATGCCGCAGTAACCGAAGTGAACGGAACCCGAATGCAAGTGCCTTCGGGTTGAGCCCAGGCTGAAAGTGCAAGGCTCCTGTTTCGCCCGTGGAACGCGCATTCTATTGCGGCGCGCAACCCTGCATTGAATGGGCGATTCGGCGCAGTCCACCAGCAAACAACCGACATCCAGGCTGTTTTGATTTCCTTTTTGATGGAGCTGAACATGGCTGTTCCCTGGATTGGCTGCATGAACTTGAAATTGCCATGCCAAGTAGATAGCTTACGTTTTGAACAATATTGTCAACAATCAACAGGGCAAACTGAATACAACATGGCAGCAACGGAACGCTCAACAATGATCCGGGAATATGGCCTCTGAGTCGCATCCATCGGCGCATTTGGTCACTGCCATGGCGATGTTGCTGGCTTGCGCAAGCTGCGCCAGCGCTTATGCAGCCCGAGTAGTTCCGGTTTCCAATTACAGTGAGCACACCCGCAGCTCCGTGTATGTCGAAATGCGCGACAATACGCGGCTGGCGGTGAACATTTACCGGCCTGCAGTGGGCGGAAATGCGGTGGATTCGCCACTACCAGTCATTTTCGCATTCACGCCCTACCGTGCCCGCTACCGTGAAGCGGATGGCAGTATTGTTGAGACCGCGCTCAATGAGCGGCTGGGGCTGCCACAAATGCTGCGACAGGGATATGTGATCGCTGTGGCCGATATTCGCGGCAAGGGTGCATCGTTTGGCCATCGCCGTGGCTTCCAGGACCGGACTGAAGCGCTGGACGGCCGTGAACTGGTGGAGTGGCTGGCGCGGCAGGAATGGTCCGATGGCAATGTGGGCATGACCGGATGCTCCTACCTGGGTGGGTCGACCCTGCAGGTTGCCAGCACTGCTCCACCTTCTCTCAAGGCAGTTTTCATCGGCGCCAGCGATTTTGACAAGTACGCTTTCGTCCGCCGCGGAGGGTTGACAGCCCAGTTCAATACCCGGCCTGACGAACCTGCTGAATGGGACCTGCAATCGTTGCCGGTGGATGGTGATGTGGGTGGGGAGATGTTGCGGGCAGCGGTGGCCGAACACGCCGCCAATACTCCGATGGCTGATCTCTGGTACGGAATGCCTTACCGTGACAGCCTCTCCGCGTTCACCGGCAATGCATTCTGGGAGGAAGTCGGGCCCTACACCTATTTGGACCAGTTGAGGGGAAGCCATATTGCTTTCTACCTGTGGGGCAACTGGAGTGATGAACCCACCGAGCAGATCCTGCTGGCTGCAGCCAACCTGCCAGCACGGGTGTTGATCGGTCCCGGCAGCCACTGCCAGCCCAGCGCGGAAGTTGATTTCGCCGGGGAGATGTTGCGATTTTTTGATTACCACCTCAAAGGTATTGATACGGGGATTGCCGCGGATCCGCCTTACACCTGGCGTTTGCAGAATGTCGCAGCGGAGCATGGCTGGGTGCGTTCGCACAAATTGCCTGGTGAAGGACTGGAGCGAACTGGTTTCTACCTTGCCAGGGGGCCGGCATCCGCCAGCGATCCGGCTGCCGGCCTGCTTCAGGCTGAACCTGCCGGCGAATCCGGAAGGATGGAGTTCGCGGTCGACTACGTCCTGGACAACCAGGAGTATTTCGCTTTCTGGCCCGCTCCCATGTCTGAACATGGCCTGGTATTCACCGGGCCGGAACTCGACCAAGACCTGGCATTGGCGGGATTTCCCATTGCCCGGCTGCGGCTGTCGGTCGACCGTACAGATGCCAATGTGTTTGCCTACATCGAGGATGTGGCGCCTGATGGTGAGGTGACTGTGGTGTCATTCGGCCGCCTGGCAGCCTCGCATCGCCAGCTGTCCAAAGCACCCTACGGTAACTTCGACCTGCCCTGGCATTCCGGGCTCAGCACGGAAGTGCAAGCCATGATCCCGGGACAGGCAGAATTGCTGGAGTTCAGCCTGCTGCCCAACGCCTGGGTTTTCCGGGCCGGCCATCGCCTGCGCCTGACGATCACCGGCGCCGACCCGCGGCAGCGGAACCTGGCGACTTTCGCCGAGGACCCACCGCCACGGATCAGCATATGGCTGGGTGGCGCCGGCGGCTCTTCTGTTGCAGTACCACTGGTTGATCCACAACAACTGCTCGCCCCGGCAGCAGCCAGCCGGAGCTCCGGGGCACAATGAACACGAAAATGGAAAATCGGCCAGGCAGGCTGACGATTACCCTGACCGGTGACATCATTCTCGATGTGCCGGAAGAAGACCACTGGCTCAGCGGTATCGCGCCGGTACTGCGCGCCTCCGATGTTGCCATCGGGCACCTGGAGATTCCCCACACCAACCGTGGTACCGAAATGGCCGGGGACGTGCCCGCACCGGGTGGTGATCCCGCGGCGCTGGCCGCGCTGTCAAGAGCCGGTTTTACGGCCATGAGCCTGGCAGGAAACCACATCACAGACCAGGGGGCGGTGGGCATAGCCGATACCCTGTCCGGCCTGGCGCAGGCTGGTGTACTGGCTTGTGGCGCCGGGGCGGATTTGCGGCAGGCGCGGCAACCCGCCCGTGTCGAACACCAGGGTGCCAGGATCTCCCTGTTGAGTTACAACTGCGTGGGCCCGGAATTTGGCTGGGCGGGAGACGGGAAGGCGGGTTGCGCTTACCTGCGCATCGATACTGCCGATGGCAGCCCGGTCAGCCCGGTTGCACCGCTGCGAAGTGTCAGCGCAGAAGCCCGCGAAATGCTGCAGAGTGATATTGCTGGCTTGCGTGACGACACGGACATCCTGATCGTGGCCCTGCACAAAGGCATAGTCCATACTCCAGCCAAGCTGGCAGGGTATGAGCGCCCATTGACCCATCTGGCGGTGGACTGTGGCGCGGACGTGGTGGTTGGCCATCATGCGCATATTCTCAAGGGCATAGAGATTTACCGGGGAAAACCGATTTTCCATGGGCTCGGCAACGGCTGTGTGGTAACCCGCGCCCTGTCACCCGGGCAGGCGCATCCGCAGCGTGCCGACTGGGTTCGAAGGCGCAAGGAAATGTTTGGCTTTGAACCGGACCCGGCCTATGAACTGGCGCCGTTTCATCCGCAAGCCATCAACGCCATGGTGGCCAGGCTGGCCTGGACTCCGGCAGGGGAAATGCAGGCTGGTATCGTGCCGGTGCACGTCGAGCCACCGGGACGCCCGGTGCTGGCGAATGATGAGCGTGCGGCGGAAATCATTGCTTATGTGCAGCACATATCCCTTGCGGCCGGTTTGCCTGCCATCCGCTTTGAGCATGGCCCTGACATGTGGACGATTCACTGAATGAAACCAGAATACTCACCTGACAAGGAGCCGCAGGATGATGGCGGCCAGCACTCAGCAGGACTGCCGGGTTGGCTGGTGATGCTGGGTGGCATACCGCTGGTGCTGGCCATGCTGGTTGAGTTCATCACCGTGGTTGGCCGCCATACCGGCTTCATGTTCCTGGGGTCCATCGAGGCAGTCCAGGTTGCCATCCTGTTGTCATCTGCCACGGCCATGGTGCTGGCCACCCTGGCCCGTTCCCACGCCAAGGTCCGCGTGCTGCTGAACCGCTCGGATGGGCGATTCCGGAAAGTCCTGACCGTACTCAATGCGCTTTGCGGCATGCTGTTTTTCCTGGCGCTGACGGCAGGCAGCGTATGGTTGGCGATCGACATGTGGGGAGCCCACGAGCAGAGCGAGCTGCTGGCCCTGCCCTATTTCCCGTTGCGCTGTTTTGTTTGCCTGAGCATGGCCGTAGTCGCGGTGCTGTATGCCCGCCGGTTATTGGCAGCGGTCAGGGAATCGGGGACTGAAGAATAATGGGCGAACCGGCAATTGGCTTCGTGGGTGTGGTCGCGCTGCTGGTCCTGCTACTGGCTGGCATGCCAATCGGCGTGGCGTTGGGCCTGGTCGGGCTGGGTGGGCTCGGCCTGATATTGGGTTTGGAACCGGCATTGATCAAGGCCGGTGTCGTTCTGGTCGACACCCTGGGCCGCTACGAGCTGGGCACCCTGCCTTTGTTCCTGCTGATGGCCCACCTGTGCTCCTCCGCCAACGCCAGCCGGGATTTTTTCGATGCCGCCGCCCGGCTGGTAGGGCACCGGCGGGGTGGGCTGGCTTATGCTTCGGTGGGTGGCTGCGCGGCTTTTGGATCGATCAACGGTTCAAGCCTCGCAACTGCCGCCACCATGGGGCTGGTGGCGTTACCGGAAATGCGCAAACGCGGATATGGCGATACCCTGGCCACCGGTTGCGTTGCCGCCGGTGGCACCCTGGGCCAGATGATTCCACCCTCCGGGGCATTGATTGTGTTCGGCATCGTTGCGGAACAGTCCATCGGCAAGTTGTTTACTGCGGCCATCATTCCCGGGCTGTCCCAGGTGCTGCTGTACTTCATCGTGATCTGGCTGGTTGCAAGACTGCGGCCGGAAATCGCGCCGCCATCCGAGCGTTCCACCTGGAAAGAGCGCTGGCAAGCCCTGCTGCGAATCATTGATGTCCTTTTGCTGGTCATGCTGGTAATTTGCGGCATTGCGCTGGGTTGGGTCACGCCAACCGAGGCAGCGTCAATCGGGGCGATGGGCGCCGTGCTGATCAGCGCCAGGCGCAAAAAGCTGAATTTCGCCAACTTGCGCAACGCTTTACAGGACACCCTGGTGACCAGCGGGCTGATTTTCACCGTGATCATCGGCTCGCTGATTTTCTCCGTGTTTGTCAGCATCACCGGGCTGGCGGATGTGATCGCCACCAGCGCAACCCAGGCGGATCTGGGCCCGGTCGCCAGCATGTTGCTGATTGCACTGGTGCTGCTGTTGCTGGGTTCGGTGCTGGATGGACTGGCGCTGATGTTGCTTGCCACTCCAATTGTTTTGCCCATAGTTTCCAGCCTGGGCCTTTCACCCATCTGGTTTGGGATTTTCCTGGTAAAGGCCATGGAAATCGGCTTCATCCACCCGCCCATCGGATTGAACCTCTACGTGATCCAGGGCATTGCAAAGGATGTCAGCCTGAGCAAGATTTTCAGGGGTGTGATGCCGTTCCTGACAGCAGACCTGTTGCATCTTGTGCTGTTGGTGCTGTTCCCGGCCATGGTGCTGTGGCTGCCCGAGGTGATGAAACCGTGAACCCAAGCCTGATATCAGTCGACTCGGTACTGGCGGACCCTCTGGATTTGGCCCGGAAAGCGGAATTCGCCATTGGTTATGTCGGGCTGGACGTTCCGGAAGATATCCTGTGCGCACCCGGCGTGTATGCCCTGCACCTGCCATGGAAGGCCGGCGCCGGAACGCCCCGCGCCGACCAGTGGCTGGAAGACAGTTTTCCCGGCTGGGCGCGCAGCATGGTGGAATCCTGGCTGGCCGGGGAATTCGATTTCCTGCGCTATGTGGTGTTTTCGCGGGGAGATGATGCCGCGCAGCGCATGTACTACTACCTGTGCGAGTTGCAACGTAGCGGTATTGCAGGCGGCCCCAAACCATTGATTTTTGATATCGCCCGCATTCGCAAGCCGTCCAGCCTGGAGTGGACTGTCAGTGCTGTGCGGCAATTGTCACGGGAGCTGGGCCTGGATGAAGTCGCCCTGCAGTCCGGCATCGAAACCGCAAATCGCCGCCGTGAGCGCTTGAGGCAACTGGTGGAAAACCGTACAGCTCCTGGCAGTGTTTACGAACGCATCGTCCGCGCCATGCTGTTCGCGCCGCTGGAGGCGCTGAACCTGGATCTTCAGCCGGTTCATCATGAATCGCCTGGCCGCCTGCTGTTGGCCGGATCCTCGCCACCTGATGATCACCTGCACCGGGTGGCGGAAGCGACCCATTGGACTGTGGTGGGCGAGGCCTGGGACCGCAACCTGCAACGCTTGGGCAGTGTTGTTCCCGATGGCCCGGAAAGCGCAACAGACCGGATCGGGCGACATGTCCACGCCGGTGAAGTCGGCCCGCGCAGTTTTCACGACCGAACCACCCGGCTGCTGGAAATGGTTCGCTCCAGCCGCGCCAACGCCACCATTTTTTGGCTGGCTGAGGAGGATGAAGCCATTGCCTGGGACCTGGCCGGTTCGCGCCAGGCCCTGGAAGCTTCAGGGCTACCCCACCTGGTTTTGACACGGCGCAAATGGGACTACTCGGATGCTCCGGAGGCAGAAATCACCAGCTTCCTGGAAAGCTTGCAGCCATGATGCCGCTTCAAGGACAGCGCATACTGGCGCTTGGCGACATGGCAACACGGCCACTGGGCCGGTTGTTGCAATCGTTGGGCGCCGAAATCGCCAGGGGCAAGCCGACTGACAGCCTGGATGGCTTTTCTTTCGTGATCGACGATATGGGCCTCGAACGCTTGCAGGACCAGGGCTGGAATGCGAGTTCATTGGCTGGAAAGCATCCGAGTCTCATCCATGCCTCGGTCAGTACCTTTGGCAGTGGCAACGCGCGCTCGCGCTGGCTTGGCGGTGAACTGGTGGCGTCGGCCATGGGAGGCACTTTGCGCTTGACCGGCAGTCCGCAAAGGCGGCCAGTGAAGGAAGCCCTGGATGCATGCACCTTCCACGCCGACATGGTGGCAGCCGCCGGGTTGATGGCGGCTCACTATGAACGCGGCTCCAGCGGCCTGGGCCAGCATGTGGACGTTTCGATCCAGGAAGTTGCCTTCAACCGCAATGTCAACGGCGCACTGGGCTGGCAGTTTGAAAAGCGTAAATTGCAGCGCACCGGCCCTGCACTGAACTATGGCAAGGCCCAGGTCCGGTGCATCTGGGCATTGTCGGACGGCTGGTGCTTCCATTCCCTGATGACCGGGAAATTCGGCGCTCCGGCCAACCAGGCATTGTCCGACTGGATGGACCAGGCCGGAGTGGACAATCCCCTGCGGAACGTGGACTGGCAGACCTACAACCGATCGACCCTGGATCCCGGGATTCGAGTTCAATGGGAAATGGCCATCGAGAATTTCTTTCGCACTCGAACAAAGCGGGAAATCGCCGGAGAAGGGCGGCGGCGTGGAATCAATGCCTGCGTGGTGGCCGAACCATCCGATGTCCTCGCGGACCCACACCTGCAGGCACGGGAATTCTGGCGAGCGTCTGACAGTGGGGTGCAGCCGCGGCGGTTTGTCCGCATCGAGGCGGGCGCCAATGCCGTCGCGCTGCACCAGGGCGGTAACGCCGATCCGGCACTCAGCCAGCGGCCGTCAACAGGTCCGCTCAGCGGCTTGCGCGTGCTGGATTTTTCCTGGGCCCTGGTCGGCTCGATCACCACCAAAACCCTGGGCGACCTGGGCGCCGAAGTCATCAAGGTCGAAAGTCGCAGCCGGCCCTGCCTGAGCCGCCTGGATGTGCAGGTCAGCGCCTCCAGGCCCGGGAATTTCGACGACAAGCCCTGGTTTGCCCACCTCAATACCTCCAAGCACAGTCTGGCGCTGGACATGAAACACCCTCGCGCCTTTGAAGTGCTTGATCCCCTGATAGCCTGGGCGGATGTAGTGGTGGAAAATTTCTCGCCTGGCACCATGGCCAAACTGGGGCTGGACTTTGCCAGCCTCAACCGCCGGCATCCCGGCATTGTCATGATTTCCGGCAGTGTCTACGGCCAGACAGGGCCGTTGGCGCAGGAATGGGGTGTGGACGGAACCGGCGGGGCCTTGTCAGGCCGCACCTTCCTGACAGGCTGGCCGGACAGTGATCCGGTAGTACCCGGCTCGGTACCTTATGGGGATGTAATCGTTCCATTCGTCATGGCTGCAGCGGGTGTTGCCGCCCTGCAGGCGCAGCGGCAGTCGGGCCAGGGCGCCCACATCGATGCCTCCATGTACGAGATCTGCGTGCAGCAGATGCGCAAGGCCCTGGAACAGGCGCAAGCGGGCGAGCGTCCATTACGCCAGGGCAATGCCGAACGCGGAGTGTTCCACCAGGATGTCTACCCGGTAGCCGGTGATGACCGGTGGATCGCGCTGACCCTGCCGGAACAGTCTGACTGGAACAGGCTGGTGGCGCTGGCCGGCAGCGAGGATATCAGTGCGTGGACCGCCGGCCAGGACGAAAAAGAGTTACTGCTGCAGCTGCAGGCCGCCGGTATTGCGGCCGGCGTGGTGCAGGACATTGAGGATATGGTTGAACACGATCCTGGCCTGGCAGGGCGAGATGCCCTGGTGCAGCTTGAACATCCCCTGTTGGGTGCTTTCGGGCACATGCGTACGCCGATCAGTTTTTCGCGCAGCACACCTTGCCCTTTCCGCGCGCCCGGGCTGGGCGAACATTCGCTTGATATTGCGCACAGGATAGCCGGGCTGGATGAGGCTACGGTTGCAGGTCTACAGCAGATGGAAGTATTTCGATGAGTGCAGCTACCGGCAAACGCAGTCACAAGGTGCTTGAGTGCACGGCCGCTGCGACGGCTTACCAGAAGGAGTTTGCCTCGCAGCTGCGGCGCCGCGTGATAGACCAGGGCGAACCCTTCGTGGTTGCCCAGGCCGACACGCCTCATGAAATATTCCACGCCATGGACATTCCCCTGATCACCAACCAGTGGTGGTCCGCGTATATCGCCGCGAAGCAGCTTTCCGAGCAGTATTTCCAGACCCTCAGCGACCATGGGTTTCCCGAGAACACCTGCCGTTATTGTTCCCTGGGGCTGGCCTGCACCCTGGCAAATGATTCCAGTACGGCCCCCTGGGGCGGCTTGCCCCGGCCCACTGCGCTGGTGGCACGGCTGACCTGTGACTGCATCCAGCGGGTATTCAGCCAATGGGCCGAAGCCCTGGGCTCCGAGTTCATAGCGCTTGAAGCGCCGGCGTGGCGGCACAAGGATCCGGCCTGGTTCGACCATTCCTTCGACCAGTGGGAAGAAGTCTATGAACCCGACCGGATAGCCCTCATGGTTGAGGAGATGGAGCAACTGATAGAAACATTGGAGCAACGCACCGGCCGACGCTTTGACATGCAGCGCCTGCAGGCCCTGATGGAACGCATCAATGAGCAGGAATCCTACATAGCTGAAGCCGCGCAGATGGTTGGCTACGCCCGGCCTTGCCCGGTATCCATTGCCGAGCAGATGCCGAACACCATGATTCCCCAGTGGCATCGCGGGTCTGACTGGGCCGTGGATCACGCCCGGCGCTTTCGCGACGAAGTTGCTGAACGTGTGAAAATGGGCGCCGGCTGCGCCGAGCAGGAGCGCTTGCGGCTGATGTGGGTCGGTGCTGGTGTTTGGCACGATCCGGGGTTTTACCAGGCGCTGGAACAGCGTCATGGCGCGGTATTCGTCTGGTCCATGTACATGCCTTTCGCCGGCCCCCAGTACATCCGGCAGATCAAGGACAAACCCCTGGAAGCATTGGCCAGTCGCATATGCTCGCTCAACGAGGTGCTGCATCTGCCGCCGTGGATGAACGGCTGGATCAGCAGCGAGGCAAAGCGCTGTGGCATAGACGCCGCAGTCATCCTGAAGCCATCGGGCAACCGCCTGTCGCAGAGCGGGATCAACTTTACGCGTCACAGCCTGGAGGCCATGGGAGTTCCGGTGCTGCTGCTGGATGCCGACATGGTGAATGCAGCCAACTGGAATCACGCCCAGATGGTGCAACTGCTGGAACAGTTCCTGCAGGAGAATTCGCTGATATGAAGCTGCTGCTCCCTCTCCTGCTGTTTTGCACGCTTCCGGTCATAGCTTCAGCGCAGGAAATCGTGCGACTGACCTATGCTTCGCCATACAGCAGCCACCATCCATTCAGCCGTGCCGACCAGGATTGGATGGATTTCGTCGAAGCCGAGGGAGAGGGCAGGCTGGAGATCCATGCGATATGGTCCGGTGCGCTGCTTTCCTCAGACCAGTCAATGACTGAGCTGCGTCATGGCGTAGCTGACATCGGCCTGATTACACCTATTTATGCCAAAGGCGGAGCGCATCTGCTGCGTACGCAGACGGGCTTTTACAGCGGCATAAAAACCGTGGAAAACCAGCTGGCGCTTTACTATTGCATGGCGAACAACATCAAACAGTTTGCCGTCGAGCTGGAAGGCCTGAAAGTCTTGGCAGTACAGGGCGGCAACCTGCCGGGCATACTGACCCGCGATCGCGCAGTTCAAAGCCTGGAGGACCTGCGCGGCCTGAGGGTTCGCGCACCCACCGAATTGCTGCCGGTTCTTCAGGAGCTTGGAGCGGACCCGGTCAGCATGCCCATGGGAGAAGTTTACTCAGCTTTGGCCAAAGGCGTGCTCGATGGCGTGGTTGCACCCACCGACACCTTCAAGTCGCTACACTTCACCGAAGTGACAAAGCATTTTTTTACTCTGGAAATTCCACGTGGCGCCTATCCTGCCCGGGCGATGGGCATGCGTCGCTGGAACAGCCTGCCAAGAGACGTGCAGGACATTCTCAACCGGGGTGTTCCGGTGTGGGAGGCTGCGCTCGCCAGCCAAACCCGTGAAGCCCAGCAATCCGGACTTGAATATGGCATGGAGCAAGGTATGCAGTTCGCGACGATCAGCCCGCAGGGGCAGCAGCGGTTCGATGAAATTTACTTGCGGGACGCACACGAGAATGCCACCAACCTGGAGGTGTTTGGCATCGATGGTGAAGCTGCATTCCGATTGGCGCGGGCCAGCATTACAGCGGACGGTGGCGTGAATTGCGCTGGGAGCAACAGATGACGCAAACTCTCAAAGGCATTGTAATTGCCGATTTCAGCCACGTCATGGCCGGGCCTTACGCTTCGCATCTCCTGCGCCTGCTCGGTGCTACAGTGATCAAGATTGAAGAGCCAGCGCATGGTGATGCCATGCGCTATTACGGCGAAGATCGTCGTTATGACGGCATGGCTCCGGCTTTTATCGGTGTGAACGCCGGAAAAAAATCCATCGCGCTGGACCTGAAAGATCCGGAACAACTGGAAACGGCTCGACAGATCATCCAGCGAGCGGATGTTTTGCTGGAAAACTTCCGCCCCGGGGTCATGGCCCGGCTGGGCCTGGACTATGCAGCAGTCAGGAAGCTTAACCCGAAAATCATTTACTGCTCGGTATCCGGCTATGGCCAGACCGAAAGCGAGCAACGCGACTGGCCGGCAATCGACAACATCGTCCAGGCCACCAGCGGCATGATGAGCCTGGGTGGTGAACTGGGCGATCCGCCCGTTCGGGTTGGATTTCCGGTGGTGGACACACTCACCGGGCAAACTGCGGCCTTTGCCATACTGGCAGCGCTGCTGCGACGCGAACGTTCAGGTGGCGGCGAATTCATCGATGTGGCGATGCTGGATGCCACCCTCGCTTTCATGACTTCAGCGGTCGTGCCTTTCCTGGTGACGGGCAAGGCCCTGCCAAGGACGGGCAACGTGGGTTACAGTGGACAGCCGACCTCCGGGCTGTTTGAGACCGCCGATGGCAGGAAAATTTCCCTGGGGGTTGTGCGGCAGAAGCAATTTGCCGGCCTGGCGAAGTACCTGGATCGCCCGGAATGGCTGGAGGATCCCCGGTTCGTAAACCCCGAACAGCGGCGGAAAAATTCGGCAGAGTTACAGGCGGAGCTGAGCAAGGTTTTCAAGACCAGGCCCGCGGCGAAATGGGAAGTGGAAATGAGTGCGGCCGGAATTCCCTGCGGCATGGTGCGCGAGGTCACTGAAGCTGCGCAGTTTCCGCACCTGGCCGAACGTCAACTTAAGCTGTCGATCAGTGTGCCTGGCCTGCCAGACCGGGCGCAGGTCGAGATCGTTAATGCAGGCTTCCTTATGACTGAGGATGGTCCCGGTGTGGACGAGCCCCCACCGCTACTGAACCAGCATGAGGAGGAAATTCTCCAGTGGCTGCGCGGTGAGGACTTGAAAGTGGTCCAGGACAGGCGCTCCTGAACAGTTCCGCCATGAGATGCCCTGCCATGGGTGACAAGATCGCGTTTCGGTAAAACTGCCAGTAACAGACCAAACCG
Source organism: uncultured Gammaproteobacteria bacterium (assembly GCA_965652335.1). Classification (GTDB taxonomy): domain Bacteria; phylum Pseudomonadota; class Gammaproteobacteria; order Xanthomonadales; family SZUA-36; genus JAWXBM01. The sequence goes on from CBFGWJ010000009.1 coordinate 15,363, forward strand.
CTTCAATTACATTCCAATTTCAATCGGAATAAAGCTTTCGCCATGGCCAGTGGCCATGATGGCTGGTGTTTTGCTTTGTATTTGATCTTGTTTATGATGAGCCGGAAATGCCCGGCCGGGCACCTTTCATGCTCATCGAGAAACGAATGGTAAACAGATCATCCAGGAAACCCTCAAACACCACCGGCAAAGTGAATTCCACTGACGACCTGGTGGTGTGGGCCCGCGAAAAAATTCGCACGGGACAGTTTGCGCCGGGGCAAAGACTTATTGAAAGCGACATCATGCGGGAGACCGGAGCCTCCCGGAACAAAGTCCGTGAAGCCCTGCAACGCATGGCCACCGAAGGCCTGCTCAACATCGAGCCGTTCAGGGGGGCTTCGGTCAAGTCTTTCACCTGGGATGAGGTGCGGCAGATCTACAAGGCGCGAATGGCGATAGAAGGTTTTGCCGCCGCTGAGTTCGCTGCCAGTGACAACGTAGAGTTGAAGCAAAAGCTCAAACAGGTCCAGCAGGAAATGAACAAGTGGGTAAAGCAGGGCGATCACGAGCGTTTTGCCGAATTGAACAGCGAATGGCATGAAATGATCATCGATGGCAGCATGAATGAGTATTTCCGGCAGTTCCTGTCCCGCCTGACCATTCCGATCTACCGGCTGTTATTTACCATGTTTTACTCCAAGAACCGCATAGTGGTTGCCAATGATGACCACAAGAAAATCACCAGGGCGATTGTCGCCGGAGAGTCTGCCGATGCGGAACGGTTGATGCGGGCGCACATTGGAGAAGCGCTCAAGGCCTTGTCACAGATCAATTCCCGCCTGGCATGACTCGCCGGCAGTAAATCCGGGTATTGCTCCAACCACCCTACCTGCAATTCACGCAGTCGGTCGCTTCCGATTGCAGGAAGCTGTCTGCAGGTGCCCGGCATGGGTCGGCTGGCTGGCCGTTTGAGTGAGGCTCGCGCCTTCCTTGAAGGCGCGAGCACCAAAGAGCCTACTTGCTTTTGATTTTGAACAGGATGTCTTCGTCGATAGGGACACCGTTCAGGTATGTGCCTGACAAATGCAGGGCTACTTCCTCTCCGATTTCGGGGTCAACCAGGTCTCCTACCCGGAATTCAACCTCCAGGGTACCTGGCTTGCGGTCTTTCTTGCCCTTTCCCTGAATCTTGCCCGGCTTGAGTTTGCTGTCGACTGCCGGCGCGCCACCGAGAACCAGTGACTCGGCAATGATGTTTTCTGCATGGAATTCCTCACTGGGTACGATAGCATCCGACAGGGTCAGCTTGATCTTGTCGTTCGCCTTGTTCAGGTGGATATGCTTGCCACCAGGGCCCGGGCCGTTCTTGACTTCCAGCCTTGGGAATGTGAAAAAGCGCTCATACTCGTCTGGTTCATATTCGATGAACCGGGGAGTTCCGCTTACGCCGGTAACCGTTGCTGCAAGCGCATTCATGGCCGTATGGCTGGTATCCTGCCATGAACCGGTCAGCACACGATCCTGCAGGACTTCTACCGCCGCCACGATTTCCTTGCCATTGAACCCGCAGTGGCCGGCCGTCATGGTGTAGGTTTGCCGCAGGTTTTCTGAGCCGACAACTGCTTCATAAGCCTGCGCGGCTGCGACCGCAGAAATCTGGTCCCCAATTCCATTTATGGTCAGGACCGGAACTTCAAGGGGTTTAACCTGAACAGAGACCCGGGCCCAGCGAATTGCATCAGGATCAGCCACGAAGCGGTCTGCCGCTGCCAGTGCGGCAAGATCATCCTCAAGGCTGAGGCCCGCCAGGTCATACATGGCATACACGACATCAGCGTTGTCGACGTTTTCGAGGATATCAGCGTAATCGATGTCCAGGTTCCATGAAATGTTGCCACCTGCACGGCGGTTGATTTCGTTACGGCTCGACATGGCCTGTCCGAGCATGGGGATGGCCCCGCCGGCGAAACTGTCGAACAGCCCCTGCTGCAGGGCAATATAGTCGCCTGCTGCGGGAAAGGGCCTGGAACCGACGGACCATGCGGGCAGTTGCGCAATCGCTGCCGCCAGGGCGATTCTTGCCTTGCCTTCCGGAGTCTCCTGTGCATCCCGCACCAGGGCCAGCCAGGCTGGCCTTGTTACGGTTGCGAAATTGTCCGGAATATCGATAACCGGGTAATCCGGGTTGCCGGGCGCCAGCAACTCTTTGGCAACGAAAAGTCCATCGAGCTTGCCGTTCCAGGCACCTACCGATCCGGCCAGGCCACCACACTGCAGCACAGCGCCGTCAAATACATCCGGACGAGCCTGCACTGCAGATGCGCCAGTCAGAGCACCCAGCGAACTGCCATTTACGAAGGCGAATGTCGGTGGTCCATATTTGGCTGTGAACAGTTCCACCACGCGAACATGGTTGTCGATGGCGTCACCTACAGCCCAGCCGGTGACAGTTCGCGATACTCCTGAAGTCGCGTAGCCGCGGCGCTGCAACTCAACATTGGTTGCCTGGGTTCCTCCGCCGGGAGCATAGTCCAGTGCTACCAGCAGGGTTCCATTGAAATTATCCGGGTAGTCAATCCGGTAGGGAGTGCCATCCGGCAAGGAGCCGCTGGTTACTTCGGTCGCCGCCTGGGCGGTCGAAAGCGTTACGAACAACAATACCAGGCTGCCCATTGCCAGCCACGACCTTCGTTCTGAGTGCATTTGCCGTTACTCCTTTGTTTGGATTGGTTGAGTTCTTCCTGTCAATCCCGCAATCCGCCGTATGTCCTGGCTTGTCGGGATGGTCTGTCGAAACCTCCAGTTCATGGGCAGAAACTCAGAATGCCTTTGAATTGACGGTCCAATCGCTGAGTTGGCCCAATCCAGCAGCAGGGCCAACCAGAAATCCAAGCGCTACTCTGTTGTCATTGAGGGTTGCATCGAGAAACCCAACCACCGCCTGGACCGCCTGCAGCTGGACAGTCCGGGAAGTTGTGCCGCCGAAGAATCCCCCGTGGCCAGCCGTCGCGTGCGATGCCAAAGCGGCGGGTACCGATGACACCAGAGCGTAGTTTTGAACTGAATTGTCGTAGGCCACATCCGTGGTACCGCCCGCCAGGAAGAGGATGGGACCATTGAGTGAATTCAGCGCTTTCTGGCAGGCTGCAAGGGGACCCGAAGCCCCGCCGTTACTGCCTTCTGGAAAGCAGCCACTGTTCATGCTCACGATGGCCTTGACGCGACGGTCATTTGCTCCCGTCCATATGGCGTCAATTCCTCCGCAGGAATGGCCTGCGGTAGCAATCCTGTCGGCATCGAGATGGCTTTGATAATCCGGTGCTTCCTTACCTTTTCCTGTTACCCAGTCGATGACATTTGAAAGCCGGTCTTGCGTGGCGATGCCGCCCGGGCCAGAGCTCACTTCCGGCGAGCCCGCCGCCACCACTACAAAGCCGTGCGCTGCAATCTGCATGAGAAAGTAGAGATGTGCATCGTTACTGGCCGTGCATGCGCCATTGCTCCAGGCAACTACCGGATACCTTTCCTTCCCTTTCATGTTTGCCGGCCGGTAAACGGTGTATCCCGGCAATCCCGGCGCTGCTTCACGAATGACGTCGAGGAACTTGTTCACCCGATTCGGTGAGGTCTCTGTTGCACGCACATGGCAACAAGCAAGAGCGGAAATACCCAGCAGCAATGCGCCAATCGTGCTGGCAAAAAAAGCAGGTCTGGCCATTGGCAGCGCTGCTCTCTTCATCAAGTCAGTTGCCTTCGATTGGCCTTGACGGATTGCACATCGACTCAAATCCAGTGTTCAGGTTCTTTATTATGAATAATATTATTGACAAAATTATATATAACAAAAATTGGTTGA
>CBFGWJ010000010.1:0-17650 GCA_965652335.1 uncultured Gammaproteobacteria bacterium
TAAGGTGGAATTACACTAACGCAAATTCGGGGTTCCGGCAAGCCGGAATTCCCGGTTGTTTTGACAGACGAAAATCAGTTCGCGTATAAGGCGGTCAAAGACTGCCTGGCGGTCGAACACTGCCTGCCGGATGACTGCTACTGGTCATCCAGCAGGATCACATCCACCCGGCGGTTCCGGCTGCGACCCTCTTCGGTATCGTTGCTGGCAATCGGGAAATCTTCGCCCATGCCCACCGCCGTGACACGGGCAGCGTCCACCCCCAGGTCAACCAGGGTCGCCAACACCGAATCCGCCCGTTGCTGCGACAAACGGAGGTTGGCGTTGGCTTCGCCCACCGAATCGGTGTGGCCTTCGATGCGGATCTTCTTGTCCGGCTCACTTTGCAGCAGGTCAACCACTTCCGCCAGGCTGGACATGGCATCAGCCTTGAGTTCAGTCTGGCCGGTCTCAAACAGCACATCTCCCAGTGTCACCACCACGCCACTTTCGGTCTGACGCAGTTGCAGGTTTTCCAGTTGACGCTGCAATGAACGGGCCTGTTCGCTGGCCAGGCTGGCTTCTTTCTGGGCCAGGCTGGCGGCGCGGGCGCTGCTCTCGGCCAGGGCCTTGGCCTGCTCCGCCTCCTCGCGGGCACGGCGGGCGCGTGCGGCGGATTCTTCCTCGCGGGTCATGGCGCTTTCGGCTTCCATGCGTGCCCGTTCCGCATCTTCAGCCGTGGCCTGCGACATCATGCGGGCCTGGTCGGCCTCCTGCCGGGCACGCTCGGCTTCCAGTTGGCTGGCGCGCACCAGCAGCCGGCTGTGCTCCAGCCGCAACTGCTCCAGCTCGGCTTCCATTTTTTCGCGCTGCGCGGAGGCGCGAGCGATCTGGATACGCCGGTCGGCCATGTAGATCAGGTGGATACGTTGGGTCTCGTTGCCGGTTGTGCTTTCGGCCGCGCGGGTGGCGCGTTCCGCCTCGCCCAGGGCGAGTGGCGCGTATCCGGCCAACTCCGTATCGGATTGCAGTTCATTGAGCTGATTGCGAATGCGCTCCAGTGCCAGGTCTTTCTTGGGCGCGGTCTGGCAACCGGCCAGAACCAGTATTGCCAACAGGACCGGCAATCCCTGCATCAGGCGGAACAGGCTCATGGTTCTTCCCCGTAGGTGCGATTGAAGTCTTCGATGAGCACTTCGTTCTGCTTGATCTGTTCCGCGAGTGCCGCACGCACCTTGGCCTCACGCGATTTTTCGATGGCCAGTTCGGAATTGATCTCGGACTGGTCAATCAGGTAGAAAGTTTTCTCCCAGGATTTCCGCTCCATGCCCTTTTGTGCCTCAGCCAGCCTCTCGCGGGCGAAACGCAATTCCACCGGAGCATGCTGTTCAGCCCCTTCAAGGATGGCGGCATCGATGGCGCGCTGGGCGGATTCCAGCGCGTCCGGGGAGGGTTTGGGAGTTGCGCAGCCGGCCAGCAGCAGCACACAGGCCAGCATGGCCAGAAAGCATTTTGCAGTGTTGAATCTGCGGTTCGGCGCCACATTCAAAAAATTGTGCATTTCCATTCCGTGCCAGTGAGTACCGGGCCAAAGTCCGCAATTCACTGGAATTGCGGATTCGGGTCGAAGGCACTGATTATGAAGAAGCGCGCTCCAGGTTTAAACCCCGGCCTTGACGATCTCCTGCTCGATCGAACCGAAAATGCTGGCGCCGGATGCATCCAGCATCTCGATGCGGACGCGGTCGCCGAATTTCAGGAAGGGTGTTTCAGCCGCGCCTTTTTCCACTACCTCCAGCACCCGCATTTCAGCCAGGCAGGATGCGCCGACCGAGCGGTCCTGGTTGGCGATGGTGCCTGAACCCACCAGCGTACCGGCCACCAGCGGGCGGGTGCGGGCGGCATGGGCGATCAATTGCGCGAAATTGAACTGCATGTCGTCACCGGCCTGGGGCCAGCCAAACGGTTTGCCATTGATGCTGGAGCGCAGCGGCAGGCTGAGCTTGCTGTCCTGCCAGGCAGTTCCCAGCTCATCGGCGGTGACCAGCACCGGCGAGAGCGCGGAACGCGGTTTCGACTGGAGGAACCCGAAGCCTTTCGCCAGTTCAGCGGGAATCAGGTTGCGCAGGCTGACATCGTTGACCAGCCCGATGAGCTGAATGTGGGATGCCGCCTGCTCGGCGCTCGCGCCCATGGGCACATCATCGGTTACCACGATCACTTCTGCTTCGAAATCGATGCCGAATTCCTCGCTGGCCACGGGCACCGGATCATGCGGCGCCAGGAAGCCGGCGGAAGTAGCCTGGTACATCAGCGGGTCTTCATAGAACGAGGCCGGTACTTCGGCGCCGCGCGCGGCCCGCACACGTTCAACGTGGGGCAGGTAGGCGCTGCCATCGACAAACTCATAGGCGCGTGGGAACGGCGAAGCCAGCGCTTGCAGGTCCAGCGGCTGCGTATCGCTGCGGGCGCCGTCGTTCAACTCCGCCGACAGCGCATTCAGGCGCGGCGCAACGGAATGCCAGTTGTCCAGCGCCTGTTGCAGTGTGGCAGCGATTCCTGTGGCCGGAACATAGCTGCTGAGATCACGCTTGACCACGATCAGAGTGCCATCGCGGCCACCGGCTTTAAGGCTTGCCAATTTCATTGATTCTTTTCCTGTACTGATTGTGACGGAGCTTGCCCTGCGGCGCCCGGGGACTAAGCCGCTGGAACCTGCCAGGAATTGACATACCCGGTCCATTCGATGGCTTCGGCCTGCGGGTCGAGTTGCAGTGCATCACGGGTATCGATCATCACCGCCACCTCGTCAGTAGCCGCCGCCTTGGGTGTGAAAGCGTTCTGCAGCGCCTTCGGATGAGGGCCGTGGGTGAAACCGACCGGGTGCCAGGTAATCATGCCGGGATGGATATTGTCGCGGCTGAAAAACTCGCCCTTGTGGTAGAAGATGACTTCGTCGAAGTCATCATTATTGTGGAAGAACGGCACTTTCAGCGCATCGGGGTCGGTTTCAAACGGCCTGGGCACAAATGTGCAAACGACGAAACGGTTGGCCACGAAGGTGGTATGTACCGAAGGCGGCAGATGATAACGGTGGCTCATCAGCGGCCGGATATCCCTCCAGTTGATGCGTGCCGGGCAAAGGTCGCCCTTCCAGCCCATGGCATCCAGTGGGTTGAAGGGAAAGGTCACGGTGCTGACCCGTCCGCGGCTTTTTACTTTCACTGCCCACTCCGATTCGTCCTGCTGCTGCAGGAAGGCTTCATCGATACGGGGCACATCCAGCATGGCCGGGTCAAAAATGGCATTCGGCCCCAGCATGCCCTTGTCCGGCAGCATGTAGGATCCATTGGTGGCTTCAATCAGCAACAGCGAAACCGGCCCGTCGCTCTCCATACGCCACATGGTGCTGCGCGGCAGCATGATGTAATCGCCGTCGCGGAATTCCAGGTGGCCATAGTCGCAATAAAGATGGCCTGAGCCCGAGTGGACGAAGAGCAATTCATCGCCATCCGCATTGCGCGCCAGGTGATCCATGCTTTGGCCCATTTCCCAGATGCGGAATTTCACATGGGCATTGTGCAGCAGGTGGCGCGCATCCCAGGGGGATGCGCCGTAATTGGCCCAATGGGTGGTGTCGAACGCCCGCGGCTTGAGGTCACCTTCCATGCGCAGCCAGGCGGTGGGCGGGTGACGGTGGTACATGTGCGTGGCCGGACCGAAGAACCCTTCCTTGCCGATTTCGCGTTCGTAACTGCCCGGCGGCAGGTCGCAATGAGCCTGGCGCGAGGTCACGCCCTCGATGCGCGGATGGGAAATCCACTTTTTGCTCATGCTGTTCTCCGCTCGCCCGGTTAAATCCGCCTAAAGTACGCCACGCCTGGCCTGGTCCAGTTCAATGGAATCAAACAGCGCCTGGAAATTGCCTTCACCAAATCCGGTATTGCCCTTGCGCTGGATGATCTCAAAAAAGATCGGGCCAATGCAGGTCTGGGTGAAAATCTGCAGCAACTGACGTTTGCCGGTTTCCATGTCGGCGTCCAGCAGGATACCGTTCCTGCGCATGCGCGGCACGTCCTCTTCATGTTCCGGTACGCGCGTGTCGATCAGCTCATAGTAAGTATCGGGCGTGGACAGGAATTCCACTCCGGCCTCGCGCATCGCCTCGATGCTCTCATAGATATTGTCGGTATAGAGCGCAATGTGCTGTACGCCTTCGCCGCCGTATTGCTGCAGGTATTCATTGATCTGGCTGTTGGATTCCGATGATTCATTGATCGGGATGCTGATCATGCCGTTCGGCGCCGTCATGGCCTTGGAACGCAGGCCCGTCTGCTGGCCGCGAATGTCAAAGTACTTGGCCTGGTAAAAATTGAACAGGCGGCTGTAATAATCGGCCCACTCCTCCATATTGCCTTCGTAAACATTGTGCGTCAGGTGGTCGATGTAGGCCAGGCCATAGCCCTGGGGGTTCAGGTCAGCGCCCTCGATCGGCACATACTCGGCATTGAAGGGGCTGCCGTTCCTGCGGTCAACCAGGTACAGCACCGAACCACCGATGCCCTGGATTTTGGGACAATCCATCGCGCTGCCCCGGATGCCGGCCAGCGAGGTTGCTCCTTTGGCCATCACCGCATCAAAGGCTTCATGGGAATCATCAACCAGCAGGGCAAAGCCCGTGCAGCAGGGACCGTGCGCCGCTGCAAACTCCATGGCGAACGAACCCGGTTCTTCATTCACCAGGAAATTCACTCCGCCCTGGCGATAAAAGGTGATCTTGCGCGTGGCGTGGTGCCCAATGGCCGCAAAGCCCATCTGCTTGAACAGCTGGTGCAGCTGGCTGGCATCCGGGGCCGCAAATTCGGCGAATTCAAAGCCTTCAAGGCCCAGCGGGTTTTCGTGTTGCTCAGTCATGGTTCATCTTCCTGTCCGCGTGCGCTGAAACCTGCTTCAATAGGCAGCAGGATTTTCGTGAACCGTGATATTAGTTACATATGCAACTAATAGCAAGGTTGCATTTGCAACTGATTTTCCGCCGCCCGGCGCGCAGCCGGGAATCCACCGGTAGCCGAGACCTTAAGAACAAGGCCTGAAGAGAATGACCCCAAAATTCGCTGAATTGCCGCATGCCCACTTCGATCTGGAGCACTTCCTGCCCTACCGCCTCTCTGTGGTCAGCAACACCGTCAGCCAGGGTATTGCCCACATTTACCAACAGGACCATGACCTCACCGTCATCGAATGGCGCATCATCGCAGTGCTGGGGCGCTACCCCGGACTCACGGCCAGCCAGATCGTCGATCGGACGGTGATGGACAAGGTATCGGTGTCACGGGCAGTGAACCGGTTGCTGGAGCGCGGGCTGTTGAAGCGCAAAACCGACGGCAGCGACCGCCGCTACCGCAACCTGCAACTGACCGAACAGTTGGGCCGGAAAGTGTTTGACTCCATCGTTCCTCGGGCGCGCAATTATGAGCACGCCCTGCTGGGCGGGTTCAGCGAAGCGGAAATCCACACGCTGGTGGACCTGCTGGAACGCCTGCAGCAGTCCGCCATCCGCCTGGATGAAGAAACCGTCTCAACCGATACTGGTTAGCGCCTGCCGCCGGCGGTGTGGTCAGCGGCCAATCTGCGTGCGCACGTCCAGCAACTCGGGAAAGAAGGTGAGATCCAGCGCGCGGCGCAGGAAACTCACGCCCGAGGATCCGCCGGTGCCGCGCTTGAAGCCGATGATCCGCTCCACCGTTTTCAGGTGACGGAACCGCCACAACTGGAAGCTCTCCTCCACATCCACCAGTTTTTCGCACAGGTCATATTCTTCCCAATAATCCCGCGGCGCGTCGTAGATGGTCTTGAACACGGGCACGAGTTCGGCGTTGCGCACATGCGGCAGGCTCCAGTCGCGATCCAGTTGCTCGGCCGGCACCGCGTGTCCGCGGCGCGACAGGAACATCAGGAACTCCTCATAAATGGACGGAGCCTGCAACACGGCGTTCAGGCTGGCGTGGGCCGCGGCATCGTGCGCAAACACCTTCAGCATGGCCGCATTCTTGTTGCCCAGCTGGAATTCGATGGTGCGGTACTGCAGGGACTGGAACCCCGAAGCGAATCCCAGCACATGCCGGAACTCCGCATACTCGGAAGGCGTCAGGGTTTCCAGCACGGCCCATTGTTCAAACAACTGCCGCTGTACCTGCTTGACCCGGGAAAGGATTTTGGTGACTGGCCCCGGCTGATCGGCGCGGATGTGATGCATCGCAGCGGAAAGCTCATGGATGATCAGCTTCATCCAGAGCTCCGAAGTCTGGTGCTGGATGATGAACAGCATCTCGTCATGATGCTCGGGCCGGCTGAGGGGGAATTGTGCGTTCAGGAGGCGCGGCAGGCCCAGGTATGAGCCGTAAGTCAGCTCCTTTTTCAGGTCGGTGCGAATCCCTTCTTCCAGCTCGCGCAGATTGCCCGCGGGCTTTTCACTGTCCATGGTTTGATGTGTATCGCTCATTTGTTCACTCAGGAATGAAAACCGAAAACGATATTGTGCGGGAAATCGCCCCCAAGTTCGCTAGTTCAGGGTGCATGGAGTGCAAATTTCCCGACAGCAGAACACTGGCGGAAGGAAAAAAATGGGCCGGAAGAAGCAGCCCTTCCGGCCCAATGCCCTGGAAGAAGGGGAACCCAGGGCATCTCGCTGGGGGCCCGCCGGCACAGGGATGTGTGAGATGGCGGACCCTAGGAGCCTGTTGATATGGAAGACAGGCCGCCCGCGGGAAAAGGTTCCGCGCCTTTTCAGCCGGTGCCGTTACCGCGAACGAGCAGCTCGCGCAGTCCTGCGATGGTGAAACAAACCGGGGGATGGGCGGCCGGGCTGGTTGCCGCATGCCTGTCAGAAAAATTCATCGTGATGACCTCCATGTCAATTCACTGTTGTGGGCGTCAAATCCTTTGACGCAACTAATGAACGAGCCAGGTTGCGTCATTCATTGTGAAAGCAATCATGCAAGCTCTGTACCAAAACTGATATCAAACCCAGATAAGCATTGTATCTTTATGTTTTTATTGTAATTTAAGTCATTATTCCCAAGTCGCGACTTTTTTCCAGAAACGCCATAAACGCGGAAAGCTGCCCAAAATTGTCACTATCGCTCCGGTTTTGCGGGGTTGTCTGGCGTCTTCACGCCTCCCTTCGCGCCACACCCACTCAAGCCACACCCAGGCACGCCGCACCCAGTCGCGCCGGACATTGGCCGCTAATGCGGCGCTCTCCATGCGGCGATGCCAATTCCGTTTTTGGCCAGCTTCGGGACTTGCTACCGGCTCCGGGTTCTGGTACATTTCGCCGGCTTTTTTGGCCGCCACGGCGCCAAGAAACCAGAACCGGCGTGACGGGACTGGGCCCGGGTTTCGATTTTGTGGGTTTCGATTCTGATTTTTCTGATTTTCCCGGGACTTTCGCGACATCACGTCAAATACGCACACCGCACCGCAACGGTTCAGAGGGGTGCCCTTTCAAAGGGTCTCTGCAACGGGTGGGTGGAGGAATAACCCCGGAATCCAGCAGCCCTGCTGCTGCGTTCCTTATGTGAAGGAATTTCAAAATGGCAAATGTCACCATGCGCGAAATGCTTGAGGCAGGCGTGCACTTCGGTCACCAGACACGTTACTGGAACCCCAAAATGGCTCCCTACATTTTCGGAGCCCGCGGCAAGATCCACATCATCAACCTCGAACAGACCCTGCCGCTGCTGAACGACGCGATGAACTTCATCAGCAAGATCGCGTCACGACGCGGAACCATCATGTTCGTCGGCACCAAGCGTGCTGCCGGTGCCGCCATCGAGGAAGCCGCAACCAAGTGTGGCATGCCCTATGTTTCACACCGCTGGCTGGGTGGAATGCTCACCAACTTCCGCACCATCAAGGCTTCAGTGAAGCGCCTCAAGTCGCTGGAAGAAATGAGCGAAAGCGGCGGCTTCGGCCACCTGGTGAAAAAGGAAATCCTGCAACTGACCCGGGAAAAGGAAAAACTGCAGAAGAGCCTCGGCGGCATCAAGGATATGAAAGGCCTGCCCGATGCGCTGTTTGTCATCGACGTCAGCCACGAAGACATCGCCATCAAGGAAGCACGCAGCCTGGGTATACCGGTGATTGCCGTGGTTGATACCAACTGCTCTCCGGAAGGCGTGGATTACATGATCCCGGGAAATGACGATGCCATCCGCTCGATTCGCCTGTACACGCAGATTGCTGCTGAGTCCGTGCTTGAAGGTCGCGCGTCCGCTCCGGTGGTTGAGTCCAACGAAGAGTTTGTTGAGCTGGACGAAGAAGGCAACCCCATCAAGGTCAAGGCTGACAAGCCGAAGGCCGATGCCCGCAAGGCCCCCAAGAAAGTGGCCAAGAAAGTTGTTGCGCGCAAGGCTCCGGCTGCAGAGCCTGAAGCCACTGCCGAAACTGAAGCCACTGCGGAAACGGAAGATGCAGCCGAGGCAGCAGGCACGGATGCGGATGTGGAAGCGGCTGATGCTGAAGCGGCCGAAGCGGTTGACGAAACTGCAGCCCCCAAGGTGGCAAAGAAAAAAGCCGCCAAGAAGAAAGTTGCCGCGAAAGACGCTGAATAAGCCGCCGCGAACATCGGCCAGGCAACGCGACACAATCAAGCCGCCGGCGAACAGGCCGGCAGCGCAATGAACAGGAAAGAGAGGTACGTCCCATGGCAGTAACAGCTGCATTGGTAAAAGAATTACGCGAGCGCACCGGCGCCGGCATGATGGAATGCAAGAAAGCCCTGGTTGAAACCAACGCCGACCTGGATGCAGCCATCGAGCACCTGCGCAAGTCCGGACTGGCGCAGGCTGACAAGAAGGCCGGGCGCGTTGCCGCCGAAGGCAAAATCGCCCTGGCCGTGTCGGCCGACGGCAAACAGGCCGTCATGGTTGAAGTCAATTGCGAGACCGACTTCGTGGCCAAGGATGACAACTTCAACAATTTTGCCGACACGGTTGCCGGCAATGCGCTGAACAGCGATGCCGCCGATGTGGAAGCATTGATGGCCACCAGCGCCAACGGCAGCACGCTGGAAGAATCCCGCCAGGCCCTGGTGGCCAAGATCGGCGAGAACATCCAGGTGCGCCGCTTTGAACGCACTGCAACCGATGGCGTCCTCGGCGCTTACCTGCACGGCGGAAAAATCGGCGTGCTGGTCGACCTTGAAGGTGGCGATGCCGAACTGGCCAAGGACATTGCCATGCATATTGCCGCGCTGAACCCCTCGTTTGTCAGCGAAAGCGATGTGCCGGCGGAATTCCTGGCCAAGGAAAAGGAAATCCTGCTGGCGCAGGTGGAAAACAGCGACAAGCCGGCTGACATCATTGAAAAAATGGTCAGTGGGCGCTTGCGCAAGCAATTGGCCGAGATCACACTGCTGGGACAGCCGTTCGTGAAGGATGGCGACATCACCGTGGCGAAGCTGCTGGAGCAGAACAAGGCCAGCGTCAAGGGCTTCAGCCGGTTGGTGGTGGGTGAAGGCATCGAGAAAAAGGAATCGAACTTTGCAGACGAAGTCATGCAACAGGTGAAAGGTGGCTGATAAAGCCTACTCCCGAATCCTATTGAAGCTCAGCGGCGAAGCGCTGCTGGGCGATGAAGATTACGGTATTGATCCGAAGATGATCCACCGGATCGCAACCGAAATCTCCGATGTCGCAAAAGCCAAAGTAGGCGTTGCCGTCGTCATCGGCGGCGGCAATATCTTTCGCGGTGCCGGGCTGGCCAAGTCCGGCATCGACCGCGTGACCGGCGACCACATGGGCATGCTGGCCACGCTGATGAATGCACTGGCCCTGCAGGACGCGCTGGAGCGCGTCGGCTGCGAAGCACGCGTCATGTCCGCCATTTCCGTGCACGACGTGTGCGAAGACTACATTCGCCGCCGCGCCATCCGTCACCTGGAAAAAGGCCGCGTGGTGATCTGCGCCGGTGGCACCGGCAACCCGTTCTTTACCACGGATACCGCAGCCGCATTGCGTGCCGTTGAAATCGGCGCGGACATCCTGCTCAAGGCTACCAAGGTCAACGGTGTCTACTCATCGGATCCGGTCAAGGACCCTGCTGCGGAGTTCTATGAAAGCCTGGGTTACGACCACGTCATCGGCAGCAAGCTGGGCGTGATGGACGCCAATGCCATCGTGCTGTGCCGCGACCAGGCCATGCCGATCCGGGTTTTCAATGTCTTCAAGGAAGGCAACCTGATGAAGCTGGTTTCCGGCCAGGATGTAGGAACCCTGGTTTCCTGAACCCGCGCCGCCGGATCATCCCGCCCGGACCCGCTTGCTGTTAGAATCTGCTCCCTGTGCCGCATGGCCCGTAGTGGCCCCGGCCCTGAAACACGACAGGAGACATTCATGCTCGCCGAAATCAAAAAAGATGCCCAGCTGCGAATGGGCAAGAGCCTGGAAACACTGCGCCATGAACTGGCCAAGATTCGCACCGGGCGTGCTCACCCCAGCCTGCTGGAACACGTACAGGTGGATTATTACGGCAGCCAGGTTCCCATCAGCCAGGCGGCAAACGTTGCCATCGATGACGCCCGCACGCTCAGCGTGACACCGTGGGACAAATCCATGGTGCAGGTCATCGAGAAAGCCATCCTGACATCGGACCTGGGCCTGAACCCGTCAACCGCCGGGCAAACCATTCGAATTCCCCTGCCGCCCCTTACCGAGGAGCGCCGCATCGAGCTTGGCAAGGTTGTCCACCACGAAGGTGAGAACGCCAAGATCGCCATTCGCAATATCCGGCGTGATGCCAATGCAACCCTGAAAGACCTGCTGAAGGAAAAGAAGATATCCGAAGACATGGAACGCAAGGGCCAGGCGGATGTGCAACAGATTACTGACGATGCGGTAAAAAAAGTTGACGAAATCGTTGCCGAAAAAGAAAAAGAACTGATGGAAATCTGAAACAGCAACGAGCCGCTGCAGATGCAACCATGGTGTCCGGCATACGAAAACCTCGCCGCAACCGGTTCCGCGGCCCAGGCCGGCAGGCGGAACAGGCACCCGGCCTGGAAGCTGGCAGGATGAGTACCGAAGCCAATCTGCCGGCGCATATCGCCATCGTGATGGATGGCAACGGGCGCTGGGCGGAGAGCCGCAACCGGCCGCGTTCGCTGGGTCATCAGGCAGGCCTGAAAGCCTTGCGCCGCATCGTTGAACACTGCGGCCGGCGTGGCATCCCCGAGCTCACCATATTCGCCTTTTCCAGCGAAAACTGGAACCGCCCTTCCAACGAAGTCAACTGGCTGATGGACCTGTTCATGAAGACCCTGGACAAGGAAGCCAGGATCCTGCTCGAGAACGGCGTGAGGTTGAGTTTTATCGGTGACCTGTCGGCATTTTCCACCGAAATGCAGCAAAGCATCGAGCGCGTCATGCTGCAAACCCGCGAGAACCAGCGCATGCGGCTGAACGTCGCGGTCAACTATGGCGGGCGCTGGGATATCACCCAGGCCGCCCGCGCTATTGCGGCCGCCTGCAGCCGCGGCGAAATGGACCCGGCGGATATCGATGAAGCAACGTTCGCCAGCAAGCTCATGCTCAGCGGCCGCAGCGATCCGGACCTGTTCATACGCACCGGCGGCGAGATGCGCATCAGCAATTTCCTGCTGTGGCAGTCTGCTTACACCGAATTCCATTTCACGCCGATTCTTTGGCCGGATTTCAGCCCTGAAGCGCTGGACGCGGCACTGCTCGACTACCAGGGGCGTGAACGCCGCTTCGGCCGTACCGGCAAGCAGATCCGGCGGCAGGCGACATCACTGGCTTCGTGACGCTGAAGCATGCTTAAAATCCGCATCATCACAGCGCTTGGCATTGGCCTGGCCGCGTTTGTCGTCCTGTTCATCCTGGAAGCGGACATGTTCAGGTTGTTCATGGCTGCTTTGATGATGCTGGGAGCCTGGGAATTCGCCCGGTTGGCCACGCTGGGTTCCCTGGCACGATGGCTGTTGCTGCTGCTGCAGGCCGCGATCCTCGGGTTTGCGATTTACCAGTGGAGCAACCTGGCGACATTCACCCTGCCATTGTTGATGGCCGGGTGCCTGAGCTGGTGCCTGATGCTGTTGAGGCTGGTCAATTTCCGCTCCGGTGAAAAGCCCGGGCTGAACTACCGCATGCTGAGTTTTTTCTGCGCCCTTGCCGCCATCAGCTTCGCCTGGTTCGCGCTGTGCTGGTTGCGCGACCAGCCAGCGGGGGTATGGCTGGTACTGCTGCTGCTGTTCATCATCTGGGCGGCCGATGTGGGCGCCTACTTTTCCGGCCGCTGGATGGGCCGGCACAAGCTGGCACCCAGCATCAGCCCGGGCAAAACGCGCGAGGGGCTGTTGGGTGGTTTGCTGTTGGCCATGCTGGTTGCGCAGTTGCTGGCGTACTACACCGGATCCTTCCCCGCACCTTCATGGAAGCTGGCACTGGTTTCAGCAGTCACCGCGCTGGTATCCGCCGGGGGCGACCTGTTCATCAGCATCCACAAGCGCACGGCCGGGCTGAAAGACAGCGGCAACCTCTTTCCGGGTCACGGTGGCGTGCTGGACCGCTTTGACAGCCTGCTCGCCGGGGCGCCGTTTTTCGCCCTTGGCATCGTCTTGCTGGGCAACTGAAACATGGGACAGTCAGTCAGTACCCCGGCAGTCAGCATCCTGGGATCCACCGGATCCATCGGAATCAGCACGCTGGACGTGATTGCCCGCAACCGGGAGCACTTCCACGTACTGGCCCTGACGGCGCAGAAGAATTTCCGGATGCTCGCGAAGCAGTGCAAGCAGCATGATGCGCGTTACGCCGTCATTGCCGACCCGGGTCTCGCGGCGGACCTGCGGGCGGAACTGGACCGGCTGTCCTGCGGCGCGGAAGTGCTGGCCGGCAGTGAAGGCTTGCTCGCGGCCGCAACGCTGCCGGAAAGCCAGGTGGTGATGGCGGCCATTGTCGGCGCCGCCGGGCTTGAACCCACGCTGGCCGCCGCGCAGGCCGGCAAGAGAATCCTGCTGGCCAACAAGGAAGCGCTGGTGATTGCCGGCAGCCTGTTCATGCAGGCTGCCGATGCTGCCGGCGCTGCCGTGCTGCCGGTGGACTCGGAACACAATGCCATTTTCCAGTCCCTGCCCCACAACTGGCAGCAGAAAGGCCTGCGGGCCAGCGGCGTGGAACGCATCATACTTACGGCATCCGGCGGCCCTTTCCTGCACACGCCCATCGAACAGATGGCACGGCTCACGCCTGAACAGGCCTGCAAACACCCCAACTGGGAGATGGGCCGCAAGATTTCAGTCGACTCCGCCACCCTGATGAACAAAGGGCTGGAATTGATTGAAGCCCGCTGGCTGTTTGCCGCCAGGCCGGAGCAGCTTGAAGTGGTGGTTCACCCGCAAAGCATCATCCATTCCATGGTCGCTTACCGCGATGGCTCGGTGCTGGCGCAGCTGGGCACTCCCGACATGCGCACGCCGATAGCCCATGCACTGGCCTGGCCCGAACGCATCGAGTCCGGCGTTCAACACCTGGACTTCACCGCCATGGGCAACCTCAGTTTCCACCCGCCGGACCTGCAGCGGTTTCCCTGCCTCGGGCTGGCTTATGATGCCCTGAATGCCGGTGCCGGCGCTCCTGTCACCTTGAATGCAGCCAACGAGGTTGCGGTGCAGTGTTTTCTTGACAGCGCGCTGCGTTTTGACCAGATTGCAGCTGTGGTTAGCCGGGTTCTGGAACGCGCGGGCAACGGCAAGGTCAATAGCCTGGCCGATGTCCTGGCACTGGACCAGGCCGCTCGGGCCTATGCATGGGAAGAGATACGGAAACACTATGGGTGAAGTTCTGGGTTCAATCTGGTGGCTGCTGGTAGCGCTGGGGCTGCTCATCACGTTTCACGAGTTCGGTCACTTCTGGGTGGCCCGGCGCCTCGGCGTGCGCGTGCTGCGGTTTTCCATCGGCTTCGGGCCTGCCATCTGGAAGCGCACCGGCAAGGACGGCGTTGAATACGTGCTGGCTGCCGTGCCGCTCGGCGGTTACGTCAAAATGCTGGACGAGCGCGAAGAACAGGTCGAGCCAGCTTCCCTGGATGAAGCCTTCAACCGCAAGCCCATCTGGGCCAGGATCGCCATTGTCGCAGCCGGACCGGCTTTCAACCTGGTGTTTGCCGTGCTGGCGTTCTGGATCATGTTCATGGTGGGCATCCCGGAAAACCGGCCGGTCATAGGTACCACCAGCGGCATAGCCGCCGAAGCCGGCTTGCAACCCGGCGATGAAATCCGCCGGCTCGACGGCACTGAAACCAAAACCTGGACTCACGCACTGCTGAGCCTGATCACTTATGCCATCGACCGCGAGGACCTGCCGGTCACCGTGGCCAATGCCGATGGCCAGGAATCGCAGCATGTGCTGCAGCTGTCGAAACTCGGCGACGATTTCAGCGAAGAAAAAGCGCTGGAGGGTATCGGCATCGAACCCTGGCGATTGAGCCTGCCTGCCATCGTGGGCGAAGTGTCGCCGGACAGCGCCGCCGCCGAAGCCGGCATCTTCAGCGGCGACCGGATCGTTCGCATCGCCGGCGAAGACGTGTCCAGCTGGAGCTGGGTGGGCTACCTGGTTCAGGAACATGGGCAGGCCGGCGTGCCGCTGGCACTGACGGTGGAACGTGACGGCGCCGAAATCGAACTCCAGGTCCGCCCGCGCAAGGAGAGCACGGGCCTGTTTTCCAGCCGCTTGCTGTTGGGCATCACCAACCAGGAAATCAGTGACCAGCAGCGCGCCGACCTGGAACGATCCTTCGTGACCATGAAATTCGGGCCGCTGGAGGGCCTGCAATCAGCGGTTGGTGAAACCTGGCGCCTGACTGCCGCCACATTTGGCCTGCTGGGACGCATGTTGACCGGCAGCGCGTCGGTCAAGAACCTGTCCGGGCCCATATCGATTGCCCAGTTTGCCAATTCATCTGCCGCCAGAGGGCTGACCAATTTCCTGTTTTTCCTGGGCGCCATCAGTCTCAGCCTGGGCATACTCAACCTGCTGCCCATCCCCATCCTGGACGGGGGCCATCTGATGTATTACCTGATAGAATGGGTTAAAGGCAGCCCCGTCTCCGACCGGGCACAGATGGCTGGCCAGTATTTTGGCCTGGTGGCTTTGGCCGGCTTGATGAGCCTGGCATTTATTAATGATATTTTACGGCTGCTCGGATAGACTCCGCGTTTCCCGCAGGCAGCTGTATCGGGTTTTGACTGAATGTTAAAAAAAATAGCCTGGATACTGGGATTGATGCTTTTTGCCAAGGCGGCGCTGGCCCAGGACCCGTTCATCATCTACGACATCCGCGTTGACGGCCTGCAGCGCATTTCGGAAGGCACGGTCTATAACTACTTGCCCCTGAATGTGGGCGACGAGGTTACACCTGCCAATACGCGTGCAGCCATCCGCGAGCTTTACCGTACCGGGTTTTTCAAGGATATCCAGTTCGGCCGCGAGGGCAACATCCTCGTCATCACGGTGCTGGAACGCCCCGCCATCGCCAACATCAACATCACCGGCAACAAGGCCATCAAGGAAGAAGACCTGCTGCGCGTCCTGTTTGACATCGGCCTGTCGGAAGGCGAGGTGTTCGACCAGCTGGTGCTGGACCGGCTGCAGCAGGAACTGATCAAGCAATATTTCAGCCAGGGCCGTTACGCGGTTTCTGTGGACGCGCGCGTAACCGAACTGGAACGCAACCGTGTGCGCATCGCCATCGTCATCGACGAAGGCAAGGTGGCCAAAATCCGCCACATCAACATCGTCGGCAACGAGACCTTCAGCGACAAGGACATTCGCGAGGATTTCGAGGCCGACATCGTGCCGTTCTGGAAATTCTGGTCAAAGGATGGCCAGTATTCCCGCGAAAAACTGTCTGGCGACGTGGAAAAGCTGCGCTCCTACTACCTCGACCGTGGCTATGTGGACTTCAGCGTTGAATCCACCCAGGTTTCCATCGGGCCGGAAAAGAAGGACATCTACATCACCGCCAACGTGGTCGAGGGCGAGGTTTACAGCGTTGACGAAGTACAGCTCACCGGCGAAATGGTGATCGATGAAGGTACACTCAAGCGACTCATCGTGATCCAGCCTGAAGAGATATTCTCACGCAAGAAAATCGAACAGAGCGTGGACAACATCACCGCCGTGCTCTCCAACATCGGTTACGCTTTTGCCAACGTCAACCCGATCACCGAAGTGGATCGTGACAGCCGCCTGGTGTCGGTGAATTTTTTCGTCGATCCGGGTAAACGCGTGTATATCCGCCGCATCCTGTTCACCGGCAACACCAAGACCAAGGATGAAGTGCTGCGGCGTGAGATGCGCCAGATGGAAGGCGCCTGGTTTTCGCAATCCGCCATTGACCGGTCCAAGGTGCGCCTGCAGCGGCTGACCTACTTCGAGTCGGTGGAAATCGAAACCCCGGCAGTCCCCGGCACCGATGACCAGGTGGATGTCATCGTCAACGTGTCGGAACGGCCGGCCGGCAGCTTCACCGTGGGCCTGGGCTTCTCCCAGGTGCAGGGCCTGATAGCCTCGCTCAGCGTGCAGCAGGACAACTTCATCGGCAGCGGCAAGCGGCTCGGGCTGGGTGTTTCCTACAGCAAGATCATCAAGAGCCTGAACCTGTCATATGACAACCCCTACTGGACCGAGGATGGCGTCAGCCGGGGCTTTTACGGCCGGTACCAGGAATTTGACCAGGGCGCGGCGAACATCTCCACCTTTACCAGTAGCGAATGGGCGGTGGGCATGAATTTCGGCATCCCGGTAACCGAAGTGGATTACCTGCGTTCCGGTTTCGGATACCGTGCCTCGCAAATCAATATCGGCTCCAGCGAGTGCACCAACCTGAACGAGGACGGTTTCTGTACCGCTATTCAAATCGTGCCTACGCCGGGCGACCCGCTGTCCACCGCACTCGATTTCAATGGCGACGGCGTACTGACCAAGAAAGAACGCGAATTTGACGTGTTCGACCTCAGCGCCAGCTGGACGCGCGACAGCCGCAATCACTTCCTGAACCCGTCGCGCGGCTCTTCCCAGAGCCTGGTATTGCAAGTATCGGCACCCGGCAGTACCCGCGAGTTCTACAAGCTGACCTACCGCGGCGCCAAGTACTGGCCGATCTGGGGTGGTCTGGTTTATTCCATCCGGGGCAATATCGGCTACGGCGACGCCTACGACAGCTACGACGAAGATTCCATGGCTTCGGCCAACCTGGAAGGTGAACAGCCACCCTTCCCGCCGGCCGACTCCTGTGATCCGTCCGACGTCATCCTGATCGACACCGGCCTGCCGTTTTATGAGCACTTCTACAGCGGTGGCGTGCGGGACCTGCGAGGCTACGACGACAACACCCTGGGCCCGAAAGACAAGTTCTGCCGATCCGTGGGCGGCGATTTCAAGGTCACCGGCGGCATGGAACTGGCGTTTCCCACGCCGTTCCTGGGCGGACAGAGCGGCACGCGCATCGCCTTGTTTTTGGACACAGGCTATGTGTATGAAAACATTGATACTTTTGACGCCAACAAGCTGCGTGGCTCGTTCGGCCTGTCGGTCACCTGGGAAGCCCCCATCGGCCCCATTGTGATCAGTTACGCCTTCCCCTTCCGCGA
>CBFGWJ010000011.1:0-17286 GCA_965652335.1 uncultured Gammaproteobacteria bacterium
TCGATGGCTTCCGCCCGGTAGCCGGCAACCACGGTGATTTCATTGACGCCCTGCCCTTTGAATTTGTCCACCAACCGCCGCAACACGGGTTTGCCGGCGACCGGAATCATGACCTTGGGGCGGTCAGCGGTCAGCTCATCCATGCCCTTGCCACGGCTTGCCGCCAGAATAAGCGCCCTGACTTCGGGGCGTGCGCTGCGGGCATAACGCTTCTCGGCCTCCAGCAGTTCATCCGCCCCCTGCAGGCGAAAGATTTCCGCCACGGTGGCTACCTGGCCTTCCACATCCAGCAGCGATTCCTCATCATGAATCTGCTTCGCCGTGGCTTGCATGGCGGAGATGGCGGCGCGCACCAGGTGGTTGGCCCAGATCACCAGGCTGATCCTGTGTTGCCGGAAAACCTCGGTGGGTGTTGCGTAGTACTTCGTGGGCACAATGACCAGTGGCCCGCGGTTGTCCCATTCTTTCGCAAACTGCAGGATTTCATCAGGCCGGCTCAACTTGCTGTGAATCAGAATCGCATCAGCCCCCGCCTGGCGATAGGCCTCGGCGCGGCGCAGCGCTTCATCCAGCCCCCAGCCGGCAATGAAGGCCTCGACCCGCGCCACAATGCAGAATTCATCATCCTGCTGTGCCTCCTTGCCAGCCTGGATCTTGCCGCAGAATGTTTCAATTTCCTCCAGCGGTTGCCGCTCGCCCTGGATGAAACTGTTGGTTTTGGGAAACAGTTTGTCTTCGATGCACACACCGGCGACGTTCCGGGTCTCCAGTTTGCGGACCAGGCGGCGCATGTTGTTGAAATCGCCATATCCCGTGTCACCGTCCAGCAGGATGGGAATGGTGGTGGCATCCGACATGAATTCCAGGGTGTCCACAACCTGGGTCCAGCTCAGTTCATTGTTGTCCCGCACGGCATGCTGTGCCGACAGGGCCAGGCCGGATGCCCAGATACCCCTGAAGCCGGCTTCTTCCACAATGCGGGCAGACAGGCCGTTATGTGCCTCCATGATGAATTCGGTGTTGCCCGATTGCAGCATGGCGCGCAGTTGTGAAGTCTTCTTGTGCATGTGTTTACTCGTTGATGCGATCCAAATCGGGTGGCGGCCAGTCTTCGGTATCAATCTCCAGAAGATTCAGAAACCCGGAAAATCCCTGTGTATGGCTGGAAGGATGTGTGAGCGGGCGCGGATCACGTCTTCCGGAAAATCGATTTCTATCCACGGCAACCCGCTCACGTCTTCATAGCCGAAAGCCTGCGGGTCCTCCAGTAAGAGATTCCTCAGCGCTTCCTCGTGCGGTGCATCGGCCAGGCCTTCCGCATCGAATCGCGCGCATTCCTGGGCCAGTTTCGCGCTCATGGCCGCGGAAAACCGGAAAAAGCCCACCGACTCGCCCAGCAATTGATAGTCCAAGCCCGGATCCAACCGCTTGCGGAATTCCACCATCAAGCCCTCGCGAACCGCAATTTTGACAGGCTCATCGCCCGGCACAAAATCGCGGTCGAGCAGGAAACAATTGGGCCTGGCGCTGTTGACCAGTCGCTTGAGAATCTCCGGGTGGTAGAGCACATCGGCATCCATCAACAGCGTCTCGCTGCCCTGCAGCAGGCTGTCCTGGGCCGCCCACAGGCTGATGACACTGCCCTGCAGGAAACGCGGGTTGAAGTGAAACGCCACTTCAGGCCGCGACATCAGGTGAGAAACGTGCTCGATGACCTGATCAGCCTCGTAGCCCACCACCAGATCCACCCGGTGGATTCCCAACTGTTGCAACAAGTCCAGGTGGCGTTCCAGCAGGCTGCGGCCACCAAATTCCATCAGGCATTTGGGACGGCCCTGGGGGCCCTGGGGATTGTGTTCCGCCAGCCTGCTGCCTCGCCCGGCGGCCAATATGATTGCGTGCATCGATGACCCTGAGTTTGTCTGTTCCGTGTGGATTGTAACGTGTACACCGACGGGCGGCTGCCCGCCAGATGAAATCCTGCTGGCAGGCCAGGCGCCGTACCGATCAGGATTCCAGGCGCAGGGGATTGTCCCTGTCCGTGCCTGGCATGTACTGCAATTTGCGATCGAGGTTGGTCAGCTGGTAAACCAGCCCCAGCCAGTTATTGAAAACGGCCTTGGCAGTATCACCCCAGGTATTGTCCAGCAGCGGCTCGACATCCTCTTCCAGCAGGGCGGGCGGTGCTTCGCCGAAGGCTGCCGCCTGCCCGGCGAGTTTCACGAACCGATGGGCAACTGCCTCGGCCCCAGGCGAAAAATAATGCTCGGGAAACGGAGGTGGTTGCGGCAGCTCACCCTTCACAAATCGCAGCACTTCGCGTTTGTATTCTTTGAGCAGGCTGTTGGCGTCATATTCGGGATGCCCCTGGAAATAGACCACGCGGAACCCATCCGGGCTGACGGCCATATGCACTCCACCTTCCTCACTTTCGGCCAGAACCCTCAGCCCTGCGGACTCCAGCTGTTCCCGGGAAATATTGTTGAAGCGTGAATGGGGTACATCGAAACGGGTATTGATGTCACGCAGCAGCGGGTGCTGTGAGTGACTGACGCGATGACTGTAAACGCCCCACTTTTTCTCGGGAAGGGGCTGTCGCTCGATTCCATGGCGGTACTTGAGAATGGCGTGCGTGGCCAGGCAGGAACACAGCACAGATGAGACGTTCTCCTCAGCCCAATCCATCACCTCCGTCAGTGGCTTCCAAAAGGCTTCCTGCGACAAATCGGGGTTCACTACATTGGCACCGGTTATGATCAGTGCGTCCAGTCCTTCCTGCTGCAGTGTTTCGAACCGGCAGTAATTCTGCTGGATATAGTCCTGGGCATCGCTGCCGCGTGGCAGACCCGGTAAGGAAAACGGATAGACATAAAACTGCGCGATCCGGTTGCAGTTACCCACCAGGCGGATGAATTGGCGTTCGGTTGCTTCCAGGGCAGCGTCCGGCATCATGTTCAGCAGGCCGATATGCAGCTCACGGATGTCCTGGTGCAAAGCCCGGTCGAGCGAAAGCACTTCATGGCCCTGCTCGCGAAGCCTGCTGAAGGCCGGCAGATTGAGATGTTCTACAAGTGGCATGGCGAAAGTGTAGCCTTAACCCGTCGTCTTGTGGAGTTGAGCGGCAGCCATGGTGTCGGGCGACATGGCCACGCAGCCTGCACAAAAAAAACGCCCGGCTGGCGGGCGTTTTCTTCTATTTCAGCGACAATTACTCAGCGGTATCCAGCGCTTTCATGGACAGGCGGATACGGCCCTGCTTGTCGACTTCAAGCACCTTGACCTTGACGGTGTCGCCTTCCTTGACCACGTCGGTCACATTCTCCACGCGATCATCCGAAAGCTGGGAAATGTGCACCAGGCCGTCCCGTCCCGGGGTAAGCGTGACAAAGGCGCCGAAGTTCATGATTTTGATGACCTTGCCTTCAAATATCTGGCCCGGCTCGATATCGGAAGTGATCTGCTCGATCCGCTTGCGCGCGGCATCAGCCGCTTCCTTGTTGACCGACGCGATCGTCACCGTGCCATCGTCAGCGATATCGATGGTGGTGCCGGTTTCCTCGGTGATGGCGCGAATGGTTACGCCACCCTTGCCGATGATGTCGCGAATCTTGTCCGGATGAACCTTGATGGTCATCAGGCGCGGTGCGAACTCGGACATCTCGCCACGTGGCTTGTCGATCACTTTGTTCATCTCACCAAGAATGAAACGACGGCCTTCCTGCGCCTGCGCCAGTGCGATGCGCATGATCTCTTCATTGATGCCTTCGATCTTGATGTCCATCTGCAGGGCGGAAATACCATCCTGCGCACCGGCCACCTTGAAGTCCATGTCGCCGAGGTGATCTTCATCACCGAGGATGTCGGACAGGACGGCGAAACGATCACCTTCCTTGATCAGGCCCATGGCGATACCGGCAACCGGCTCCTTGATGGGCACGCCGGCATCCATCAACGCCAGGGACGTGCCGCATACCGAAGCCATCGAACTGGAGCCGTTGGATTCGGTGATTTCGGAAACCACGCGCAACACGTACGGGAATTCTTCCAGGGTGGGCAGAACGGCCGTGACGCCACGGCGGGCCAGGCGGCCATGGCCGATTTCACGGCGCTTGGGGCCACTCATGAAGCCAGTCTCGCCTACCGAAAATGGCGGGAAGTTGTAATGCAGCATGAACGGGTCTTTGAACTCGCCATTGATGGCGTCGATGATCTGCGCATCACGGGTGGTACCCAGCGTGGTCACCACGATGGCCTGCGTTTCACCACGGGTGAACAGCGCAGAGCCGTGAGTACGCGGCAATACGCCACATTCAACGGAAATTGGCCGAACGGTGCTCAGATCGCGGCCATCGATACGCGGGCTGCCGCTGAGGATGTGTTCGCGAACCAGGCCTTTCTCCAGCTTGTACAGGGCTTCGCCCACATCGCCGGCGGAAGGCGCATTGGCATCGCCCTCAACACACAGGGCGGCAATCGTGGCGTCCTTGACGGCCGAGATGGCATCGCGGCGCTGCATCTTGTCGGCGATGGCATAGGCGTCTTTCAGCCCCGCCGTGGCGGCTGCGCTGACCTTGTCGAACAATTCGGTATCGACCTTTGGCGCTTCCCAGCTCCAGGCCTGCACATTGGCCTCGGCGGCCAGTTCCTTCACGGCATTGACCACGGTCTGCATGGCCTGGTGGCCAAACATCACGGCACCCAGCATCACTTCTTCCGACAGGAGCTTGGCCTCGGATTCAACCATCAGCACGGCTTTCTCGGTGCCTGCAACCACCAGGTCCAGGTCGGACTTGGCCAGTTCGCTGGTGGTGGGGTTAAGCTTGTACTGGCCATCGATATAACCAACGCGCGCTGCGCCAACCGGGCCATTGAATGGCACACCGGAAAGGGCCAATGCAGCGGAAGTTCCGATCAATGCCGGGATATCGCCATCCACTTCCGGATTGGAGGACATCAGGGTGGCGATGACCTGCACTTCGTTCAGAAAGCCCTTGGGAAACAGCGGGCGGATCGGACGGTCGATCAGTCGGCAGGTCAGGGTTTCCTTTTCGGTCGGGCGCCCTTCACGTTTGAAGAAGCCACCGGGAATTCGACCCGCGGCGTAGAACTTTTCCTGGTAGTTGACCGTCAATGGAAAAAAACCGCGACTGGGGTCCGCGGTTTTCTGGGCTACAACGGTGACCAACACAACGGTGTCGGCCATATTGACGATAACGGCAGCATCTGCCTGGCGGGCAACCTGCCCGGTTTCGATGCTGACTTCATGATCGCCGAACTTGAATTTCTTGGTAAGCTTCTGCACTGGTTTCTTCCTGCTTTAAAGGTACTTGGGCCAATAAGACAAGGCTTCAGCGGCACACCGATCACTACCCGGGTGCAGCCGAAGCCCAGCCATGCTTGATGCAAGAATTAATTAGCGGCGCAGCCCAAGCCGGTCAATCAAATCGCGATAGCGCTGCAGATCCTTGTTCTTCAGGTAATCCAGCAGGCGCCGGCGCTGGTTCACCATCCGCAGCAAGCCGCGGCGTGAGTGATGATCGCCCTTGTGAGCCTTGAAATGTTCTGTCAGGTGCTGAATCCTGCCTGTGAGCAGTGCAACCTGCACCTCGGGCGAGCCCGTATCGCTCTCAGAACGCTTGAATTCACTGACAATATTGCTTTTTGCTTCTGCATCAAAAGACATGGTTAGTCTCCATATCTAGAGCCGCGAAGCCTTTGAAAAAACCCGGTAAATCAGCCATCCCACTCCGGTTGTCCAAAGCATGGCCAGGGTCTTTGCAAAAACTTCGAAGCCCCGGTTAAAGGTAGCCGGGTATTCTAGCGGCCGACTGCCGGTTAAACAAGAATTTTTTTAAGAAAACGTTGACGATCCGGCCTCTGCAACCACCCCCGGAGCAAATACCCGTATTGGATGAAGACGGTTGTCGGCTCGGATTTCCGCCAACCCCAGAACGTGCCTCGTTCCATCATCCTGCAGGCCATGAACACGCACGCGCCCTGCCGCGGCGCAAAATTCCTGGACGTTGCCGTGCATGAAGCGGTTGACCTGCTCGCCTTCGAGCTCCGCCACCGGCCACTCCGGCAATCCGGCATCCGCCGGCATCAACAGTTCATCGGCCCGGTTCTGCTTCAGCGCCTGCTCCAGCTCTTCCAGGGTAAACATCGAATGGCCGACGAAAGGGTCAGCGGAGGTGCGGCGCAGAGCCTGCAGGTGGCCACAGGTTCCCAGGCTGCGGGCGAGGTCTTCGGCCAGCGTCCGGACATAAGTACCCTTGGAACAGGCAACTTCAAAAGTCAGCACCGGTGGATGCCATTCGAGCAATTCCAGCCGGTAAATTTCTACAGTCCTGGCTTTACGTTCGACCACAACACCTTGCCGGGCGAGTTCGTACAAAGGCCTGCCATCCTGCTTGATGGCCGAATACATGGGCGGCACCTGGTCCAGCGGACCGCGGAATTTGCGCATGGCGTTTTCAATGAGCTGGTCATCCAGGTCCGGAACTGCCGCGCTGGCAACGACATCGCCTTCGATGTCACCGGTGGCTGTCGCCGTGCCCAGCCGCAATTCCGCGACATAGGTCTTGCGGCCATCCATGATCATGCCGGCAGTTTTGGTGGCCTCCCCAAGACAGATGGGCAGCAGGCCGGTGGCGAAAGGGTCCAGGGTTCCGGTATGTCCGGCCTTGCGCGCATCGAACAGGCGGCGGACTTTCTGCAGTGCCTGGTTGGAGCTCAGACCGGCGGGTTTGTCCAGCAGGAACAATGCATGTACATCGCGGCCTTTCCTGCCTGCCGCCATCAGCGGAACCCCTTACGGACTCTCTTCGTCGTCGTTCCCGGAATCTTTGCGGTCGGAAGCCCGGGCGGCATCAATGAGCTGGTCCATTTTCAGGCCGGTTTCCACCGAAGCGTCATGATGGAAATGCAGCTCCGGCACCGACCGGATACGCATTTCCTGGCTCAGACGGTGACGCAGGAACTTCGCTTGCGCCTGCAAGGCCTTGATGCTGGCCTGCGCTTTCTCGGCTTCAAATACCGTTATGAATACCTTGGCATGCGCCAGGTCGCGCGTCACTTCCACGTCAGACAGACTGATAAAGCCGATTTCCGGGTCGCGGACTTCCAGCTGGATCAGCTTGGCCAGCTCACGCCTGATCTGGCCCGCAACCCGCTCTGAACGGTTGAATTCCCGCGGCATCATCGCTGCAAACTATCCACTTACAGCGTACGGGCGACTTCAATGCGCTCAAAGCACTCGATCTGGTCACCCGGCCGCACGTCGTTGTACTGTTTCACGCCAATGCCACACTCGGTTCCGGACTGGACCTCGTTGGCCTCGTCCTTGAACCGGCGCAGGGATTCCAGTTCGCCCTCAAAAATCACCACATTGTCACGCAACACGCGAATCGGCGAACGGCGGCGTACGATGCCTTCCACGACCAGGCAACCGGCGATGGCGCCAAGCCGGGAGGAACGGAACACATCCTTGACCTCCGCCAGACCGATGATCTGCTCCTTGACTTCGGTGCCGAGCAGGCCGTTGATCGCCTTGGTGACTTCATCGATGGCATCGTAAATCACACTGTAGTAATGCAGGTCCAGTTCATTTTCCTGGATCATCTTGCGGGCGGAATTATCGGCGCGAACGTTGAACCCGATGATGATGGCGTTGGAAGCCTGTGCCAGTGAGGCATCCGACTCGGTGATCGCACCTACGCCCGATGAAACGATATTTACCTGGACATCGTCGTTGCTCAGCTTGAGAAGTGAATCCCGCAATGCTTCCGCGCTGCCCTGCACGTCGGCACGGATCAGCAGGTTGACGGACAGCTGCTCGTCCTTGCCCATGTTGTCGAACAGGTTCTGCAGCTTGGCAGCCTGCTGGTGGGCCAGGCGGGATTCCCGCATGCGCTCCTGGCGCTGCGCGGCCGCTTCCTTGGCCTTGCGCTCATTGATAACGGAAAGCACCTCGTCCCCGGCCTGCGGAACACCCGACAAGCCAAGTACGACCACTGGCATGGACGGCCCGGCCGACTCAATGGCCTCGCCTTTCTCGTCGAACATGGCACGCACGCGGCCATACTCCTGGCCAGCCAGTATCATGTCGCCGCGATGCAATGTACCCTGCTGCACGAGCAGCGTGGCCACCGGGCCGCGACCTTTGTCCAGGCTGGATTCGATCACCAGGCCTTTGGCGCGAGCGTCGACAACCGCCTTCAACTCGAGCACCTCTGCCTGCAGCAGGATGGCATCCAGCAGTTCATCAATGCCCTGGCCGGTTTTGGCTGAGACGTTGACGAAAATATCGGAACCACCCCAGTCTTCCGCAATCACTTCCTCGGCAGACAGCTCGGACTTGACGCGCTCGACGTCCGCTTCAGGCCGGTCGATCTTGTTGATGGCAACAATGATCGGCACTCCGGCAGCACGGGCGTGCTGGATGGCTTCCCTGGTTTGAGGCATCACGCCATCATCGGCCGCCACCACCAGGATGACGATGTCGGTGGCCTTGGCGCCACGTGCGCGCATGGAGGTGAAGGCAGCATGGCCTGGTGTATCCAGGAACGTAATGATGCCGCGTGGGGTTTCCACATGATAAGCACCGATGTGCTGGGTAATGCCACCGGCCTCGCCACTGGCTACCTGTGAATTGCGGATATAGTCCAACAATGAAGTCTTGCCATGGTCGACATGACCCATCACGGTAACCACGGGTGGCCGGGTGACTTCCTCGCCACTGACGGTATCGTCTTCCTGCTCGATCAGGTCCTGCTCCACGTCGCGGGCAGAAGCGGCGGTGGCCGTATGGCCCATTTCCTCGACCACCAGAATGGCGGTGTCCTGGTCCAGTGGCTGGTTGATGGTCACCATCATGCCCATGCGCATCAGGGTCTTGATGACTTCCCCGGCCTTCACTGCCATCAGCTTGGCGAGCTCGGCGACCGTAATTGCCTCGGGCACAGCCACTTCCCGCAATACCGGCGCTGTCGGGCGCGAAAATCCGTGCTCGGAAGGACCGGAGGAGGCGGGTTTGCTGCGTTTTCCGGGCTTCCGCCGACGGATTGCTGCGCCGTCGGCAACGTGCAGTTCCTTGCGGCCGTAGCGTGTAGCCGATGATGCTTTTTCCTTGTCCCGACGCCACTTCTCTTCGTCAGCCTTTCGTGCTTTTTCTTCTTCGCGACGCTTCTCGCGTTCTTCGTCAGCGCGCTGTTTGGCTTCGAGGCGGGACTTTTCTTCTTCGTCGCGGCGCTGTTTTTCCTCGGCCGCCTTACGCTCCTGTTCTTCCAGTGACTTGCGCTCTTCCGCTTCCTTCAGCTGGCGGGCCTTTTCCAGGGTTTCTTCGCGCTTGCGCTCTTCCTCGGCGCGCACCGCCCGGCTCTCTTCCAGCAGCTTCTTGGCTTCTTCCCGATCGGAGTATTCAGCTCCCAACTGCTCCTGGACCACTTCGCGCTTGACGTAGGTGCGCTTTTTGCGCACCTCGACGTTTACGGTTCGGGTAGAGGCTCGCGGACCGCTGCCGGAGACCCGCAATTCACTGACCGTCTTGCGCTTGAGCGTAACTTTCTTGGGAGCAGTCGCATCGCTGTCCACCTTGCCGTGACTTGCGCGCAAATGCGCCAACAGCTTCTTTTTGTCTTCATTGGAAACAGGGTCGCTGCCTGATGAGGCCGCGATTCCGGCATCATTCAGCTGTGCAACCAGACGATTCACGTCCACTCCAAGCACTTCGGCCAACTGTTCAACTGTCACTTTCGACATAATTTGCTCCTTCCTGATACCCGGTTCAGCGTGCTTTTTCTTGTTCTAAGGCTTGTTTCCAGGCCGTTATTCAGGTTGCTCTTCCGCGAACCAGGGGGCACGCGCAGCCATGATGATGGCGGCGGCGGCCTCGTCATCCAGATCATCAACTTCCTGCAGCTCATCAACCGACAGCTCAGCCAGGTCTTCCTGCGTGCGAATTCCTTTCTCAGCCAACCTGAAAGCCAGGCGTTCTGTCATGCCTTCAAGGGCAAGCAGGTCATCTTCCGGACGGTTGTCATCCAGCACTTCTTCCTTTGCAATCAGCTGGGTGAGCAACGCGTCGCGGGCGCGTCGACGGATTTCCTTGACGATGTCTTCATCGAATTCTTCAATTTCCAGCAGCTCGGATTCCGGCACGTAGGCCACTTCCTCGATGTTGCTGAAACCTTCCTGTACCAGGATGTTGGCCACGTCCTCACCCACATCCAGGCGTTCCATGAAACGCTCCAGGATGCTGCGCGATTCCTCTTCGCCTTTCTGCTCAGCCTGTTCGACAGTCAGCACATTCAGGTTCCAGCCGGTGAGTTCGCTGGCCAGGCGCACATTCTGACCGCCGCGCCCGATGGCCTGCGACA
This sequence comes from uncultured Gammaproteobacteria bacterium, assembly GCA_965652335.1. Lineage (GTDB taxonomy): Bacteria > Pseudomonadota > Gammaproteobacteria > Xanthomonadales > SZUA-36 > JAWXBM01. Next base: position 10,377 of record CBFGWJ010000011.1, read on the forward strand.
GGTTGGCTTCCTCAACCGCGATGTCCATGGTTTGCTTTTCTTCATCAACCACGATGGAAGCCACTTCGGCCGGCGCCATGGCATTGATCACAAACTGGGCCGGGTTCTCATCCCACAGGATGATGTCAATCCGCTCGCCGGCCAACTCATTGGATACGGCCTGGACACGCGAGCCGCGCATGCCCACGCAAGCGCCGATCGGGTCAGTGCGCCGGTCATTGGAACGGACCGCAATCTTGGCCCTGCGCCCCGGATCGCGTGCGCCGCCCATGATGGAAATCAATCCCTGGCCGATTTCCGGCACTTCGAGCTCAAACAAGGCAATCAGGAATTCCACGATGGTCCGGCTGGCGAACAACTGCGGGCCGCGAGCCTCCTCGCGTACCTCATAGAGGAAGCACCGCAGGCGCTCACCGGGCCGCACGGATTCCCCGGGCACCATGTGACGTTGCGAGATAAACGCTTCCGCATTACCGCCGAGATCGACATACACATTACCGCGCTCCACGCGTTTGACGATTCCACTCACCAACTGGTTGGCGCGGTCCCGGTACGCATCAACGACCTGCGCCCGCTCAGCTTCACGCACACGCTGGACAATCACCTGCTTGGCCGTCTGGGCAGCGATGCGCCCGAATTCGGCGTTCTCCATCTGTTCTTCGATAAAGCCGCCCACTTCGATTTCCGGATTGATCTTCCTGGCCTCGGACAGGCTGATCTGCGCCGCCGGTTCTTCCAGCTCAGCCTCATCATCCAGCACTTCCCAACGCCGGAATGTTTCGTAGTCACCGGTCTTGCGATCGATGGTGACCCGAATATCCCAGTCTTCCTCATTGGCCTTGCGCGCGGCGGAAGCCAGCGCAGCTTCCAGGGCCTCAAAAATGACGGCCTTGCTCACGCCTTTCTCATTGGAAACCGCATCTACAACCAGCAGGATTTCTTTACTCATCGCGACTTTTCTCTCTGTAAAAATCCAATTCCGTCTTTTACCGGGATTCGCTCTCCGCGAATATCTTCGCGTAATCCGGTACCAGTCTTGCCTTGGCAATATTGCCAAATTCAAGCTGCACTTCCGTGCCGTCCTGGTCAATCCGAACCTGGTCGCCGGTTACGCCGAGAATCCGGCCTTTGAACTTGCGCCGCCCCGAAACCGGTGCGAACAGGGTGACCTGGGCTATGGAGCTTTCAAATTGCTCGAATTGGGACAGGCTGAACAATGGCCGGTCAAGGCCCGGCGAAGACACTTCCAGCACATAATTCCCTGGAATGGGGTCTTCTACATCCAACAGGGAAGCGACTTCCCGGCTGACTTTTTCACAATCCTCAACTGCGATTCCACCGGGCTGGTCGATGTACAGGACCAGGGCCGGATTTTTTGGATTGCTGCTGTATTCGAGCCCCACAAACTCGTAGCCGAGGTCTTCGACCACGGGTTGTATCAAGCTTGTCAGTTTCGAAACGCTCAAGATTCTCTCCGCAAGGCGGCCGGAGTCTGGCTTCCGGGCATAAAAAAAGGGCACAACAGCCCCTCGCGACAACCTGCTGGACCGGAACTCCTTTCGGCCCATGCCACAACCGACAACCTACCGTCATCATTGTGGCCACATGCGTGATTACTGAATCATTGCATATCCTGTTGTGTCGCAAGCCGAACAATCCAAAGCGGGCACACCTGGCCAATCATCACAGGCCACCTGCCTCGGGTTGCAGATAAAAAAGGCCCCGCTGGGGCCTTTTACCCGAAAGTGGCAATTGCTCCAAGGCAAAAAAATACCACTCTCAATCATGTTGGTAGCGGGGGCAGGATTCGAACCTGCGACCTTCGGCCTATGTGGCCGATGCTACGAGCCCAAGGTTCTCGGGCGAATAACCCGAAGGAGCAAACCGCTGGCTAACGATTTTCACCTTCAATAATCTTGGTAGCGGGGGCAGGATTCGAACCTGCGACCTTCGGCCTATGTGGCCGATGCTACGAGCCCAAGGTTCTCGGGCGAATAACCCGAAGGAGCAAACCGCTGGCTAACGATTTTCACCTTCAATAATCTTGGTAGCGGGGGCAGGATTCGAACCTGCGACCTTCGGGTTATGAGCCCGACGAGCTGCCAGACTGCTCCACCCCGCATCAGCAGCCGGTCATGATATAGAAGGCGACCTGGCTTTACAAGAGGTGCATTCCTGCCCTTCAGGCGGCAAACGCCCTCACGCAAATGGCGATCAGCGAACTGGAAAATATTCCCAGCCCCAGCATCAAAACGCCGTTCAGGGATAGCACTGCCCGAAAGTCCACGGGCGCGGTAATGGCCTGCTCCGATCGTGGCTCATCGAAATACATGAGTTTCACCACGCGCAGGTAATAAAACGCACCCACCACGGAGAAGACTACCGCCACGATGGCCAGCCAGGTCAATCCCGCTTCCATGGCCGCCTGGATCACCAGCCATTTGGCGAAAAACCCGACAAATACGGGCACGCCGGCCATGGAAAACATCACCATGGCCATCACCGCCGCAAACCAGCTGTTGCGCTGGTTCAGGCCCCGGAAATCATCCAGGTTTTCAGCCTCAACACCTCGCGAGGACAGAAGAATGACCATGGCAAACGCCGCCGCCGACATCAGGGAATAGACGATGACGTAATACATGGCGGCGGAATAACCCATGGAATTGCCGGGCAGGAACCCGAGCAGGATGAAGCCCATGTGGGAGATGGTCGAATAAGCCAGCATGCGCTTGATGTTGCTTTGGGCAATCGCAGCCAGGTTGCCCAGGACGATGGACAGCAGCGCCAGAATGGAGAGCATTTGCGCCCAATCCGCGTGCAAATTGCCCAACCCCGTTTCCAGCAGGCGGAAGGCCATCGCGAATGCCGCCATCTTGGGCACCGAGGAAATGAACAGGGTGATTCCAACCGGGGCGCCGTGGTATACATCCGGTATCCACATGTGGAATGGAACCACACCCAACTTGAAAGCCAGGCCAACCACCAGGAAAGCCAGGCCAAATCCGAAAACCAGGCTCATTTCACCTGTCCGGCTGGCGGCCTCCGCGATCGTAGCCAGATCCAGGCTGCCGGTAGCGCCGTAAATCATCGACATGCCGTACAGCAACATGCCGGACGCCATGGAGCCCAGCACGAAGTACTTCATGGCGGCTTCCGATCCACGATTCGAATCCCGGTCATAGGCCACCAGCGCGTAGGTCGACAGTGCCGACAGCTCCAGACCAAGGTAAACCATCACCAGGTTATTGGCGGAAATCAGCAGCATGATGCCCAGCAGGGCAAACAAAGACAGCGTGTAGAAATCAGCCCGGAACATGCCGAACTGGCGCAGGAAGAATTTCGCGTATACAAACACAAAACCCAGCACCAGGTAACTGAACAACTTCAGCAGGTCACCCATGGAATCACGGATGAAATCGCCGTGGAATGCCAGGGCCACGGTTTCGCTATTGCCACCATAATCACCGCGCAGAGTGATGATGGCTGCAAAAATCAGAGTCAGCATCGCCAGCATGTGAATGATGCCCTTGCGCTCAGGGCGCAGGAACAGATCCACCACCAGGATGAAACAGGCCATGCACAGGACCCAGATTTCTGATGCGGCCAGCAGGAAGTTCATCGCGTCCGTCCTAAAGTGCTTGAATTCATTGATTTCTCATAGTCCAGCTGCGGCATTGGCGAGCGGAAGTTTTGATTGACTGATATGAGTCAGCAGTTCGGCGACGGAACTGTGCATCAAGTCAACCAGAGGCGCAGGCCACAATCCCACCAGCAGGACAGCCGCGGCCAATATGCCCAGTATCAGGGCTTCGCGCTTGTTGATGTCCTGCAGCTCCGCCACTTCCTTGTTGCCAACATCGCCATAAATCACCCGCTTGACCAGCCACAGGCTGTAGGCAGCACCCAGGATCAGCGTGATGGCTGCCAGGAAGGCATACCAGAAATTCGCCTGGAAGGCGGCGAGAATGACCATGAACTCACCCACGAACCCGCTGGTTCCCGGCAGCCCCGCGTTGGACATGAAGAAAAATACCGCGAACATGGCAAACCACGGCATGGTATTGGCAACACCGCCGTAATCGCGGATGAGGCGACTGTGCATCCGGTCGTACAACACACCCACGCAGAGAAACAGCGCGCCGGAAATGAAGCCATGGGAAATCATCTGCACCATGGCGCCTTCAACACCCAGCGCGGCACCCCGGGTTTCCGGGCCATGCCGGAAAATGGCAAACGCAATGAACAGGCCCAGTGTGACAAAACCCATGTGCGAGATGGACGAATAGGCAATCAGCTTCTTCATGTCCTGCTGAACCAGCGCCACAAATCCGATGTAGACCACTGCGATGAGTGAAAGGGTGATGATCAGCCAATCCAGCGCCATACTGGCATCAGGCGTGATCGGCAGGCTGAAACGGATGAAACCGTAGCCACCGATTTTCAGCATGATGGCGGCCAGGATGACGGAACCACCGGTGGGTGCTTCAACGTGAGCGTCCGGCAACCAGGTATGTACCGGCCACATGGGGATTTTCACGGAAAAAGCCGCCAGGAATGCCAGGAACAGCCAGGTCTGGGCCGTCAGGGACAGGGGAAAATCGTGCCATTCGAGAATGGACCAGGTTCCCGACTCTACATACAGGTAGATCAGGCCGACCAGCATGAACACCGAACCGAGGAAGGTATAGAGGAAAAACTTGATGGTGGCGTAAACGCGCCGTGGGCCACCCCACATGCCGATTACCAGGAACATGGGAATCAGCATGGCTTCAAAGAATACATAGAACAGGATGCCATCAAGCGCCGCGAACACGCCCACCATCAGGCCTTCCATCACCAGGAAAGCAGCCATGTACTGGTTGACCCGGTTCTTGATGACTTCCCAGGCCGACAACACGACCAGCACGCCAAAAAAAGTGGTCAAGAGTATGAGCGGTACCGAAAAACCATCCACGCCGAGGTGATAGTTGATATCGAACGCGGCAATCCACGGCTGGTTTTCGACGAACTGCATCGCGGCGGATGTGCGGTCAAATTCGGTAAACAGGTCCAGGCTGAGCAGGAAGGTGATACCAGCCACCAACAAAGCCAGGAGACGTGATTGCGCGGCCCGCTGGTTTCCCAGCGCAGCGACGATGCCGCCACCGATGATAGGCAGCCAGATCAGCAGACTCAAAACAGGCCAATGTTCTTGCATATCCGTTCCCGCCCCCTTAAACCAGCACAACCCAGATGGTCAGCAGGGTAAGCAAACCAAGGATCATGGCGAATGCATACTGGAACAGATAACCGCTCTGCAGCGTTCGAACGATCTGGGACCAGGCATCGACTGCTTTGGCCGAACCATTCACCAGTACTCCATCAATCAGCCCCGCATCGATTTTTTGCCACAGCTGGTTTCCCAGGCCTACGGTGCCACGCACGAACACGTTCTGGTTGAACTCGTCCCAGTAGTACTTGTTGTAAAGGATGCGATGCAGCTGCGGCAGGCGTTGCTGGATCTGCCCCGCCAGGGTTGGCCGCAAAAAGTAAACCAGCGTGGCCAGAACAAATCCGCCAACCATCATCCAGAACGGCAATGTGTAAGGCGCATGCATGGCCATGGCGGCGGCACCGTGGAAATGGTGCGACAGTTCGGCCAGAACATCATTCTGCGGCAGCACCGTGATGGCGTCCGACAGCCATGACCCGAACAATACCGGAGCAATGGTGAAGTAGCCGATCAGCACCGATGGAATGGCCAGCAGGATCAATGGAACCGTTACCACCAGGGGTGATTCATGTGGCTCATGTTCCAGCACTCCATCCGGCGGATGGTGCCCGGCGTGGTGGTCAACCACATAACGAGGCTGCTTGTGGAATACCAGGTACAACAGGCGGAAGCTGTAGAAGGAAGTGACCAGTACGCCCAGCACCACGCCCCAGTAGGCTACTGAACTGCCAAACCGGTCCGACAGGGCCACCGCTTCGATAATGGCGTCCTTGGAGAAGAATCCGGAGAAAAACGGGAACCCGACCAACGCCAGAGTACCTATCCAGGCCGTCAGCCAGGTAACGGGCATCTGCTTGCGCAAGCCGCCCATATAGCGCATGTCCTGCTGGTGATGCAGGGCGATGATCACGGAACCAGCGCCCAGGAACAGCAAAGCCTTGAAGAAAGCATGGGTCATCAAGTGGAAAATCGCCGCCGAATAGGCTGAAACACCCAAAGCCACCGTCATGTAGCCCAACTGCGACAGGGTGGAATAGGCAATCACGCGCTTGATGTCGTTTTGCACGATACCAATCAGGCCCATGGCCAGCGCGGTAAAGGTGCCGATCAGCATGACGAAACTCAGCGCGGCATCGCTCTGTTCAAACAGTGGCGACATGCGCGCGACCATGAAAATACCCGCGGTTACCATGGTTGCAGCGTGGATCAGGGCCGAAATCGGTGTCGGGCCTTCCATGGAATCGGGCAGCCACACATGCAGCGGCGCCTGCGCGGATTTACCCATGGCGCCAATGAAAAGACCAATGCAGATGACGGTTATCAACTGCCATTCCAGGCCCGGAATGATGCTGATGGTACGGCCGGCAATATCCGGCGCCTGGGCAAAAACTTCCGCGTAATCCAGCGAACCGGTGGCATACAGCACCGCCGCGATGCCCAGCAGGAAGCCGAAGTCACCCACACGGTTGACCAGGAAAGCTTTCAGGTTGGCGAAAATTGCCGACTCGCGCTTGAACCAGAATCCAATCAGCAGATAGGACACCAGGCCCACCGCTTCCCAGCCAAAGAACAGCTGCATGAAGTTGTTGGCCATCACCAGCATCAACATGGAGAAAGTAAACAGGGCAATGTAGCTGAAGAAACGCTGGTAACCCGGGTCGTCCGCCATGTAGCCGATGGTGTAGATATGCACCATCA
>CBFGWJ010000012.1:0-16753 GCA_965652335.1 uncultured Gammaproteobacteria bacterium
TATCACCCGTTTACTTGGCAATGGGGATGGTCACCAACTCCATGATTCCCCAGATGATGTAGAAGACAGCGGGAAAAACAACACCGATAAACAGCAGCAGAAACGGGTTATCGATGATCTTCTGCATTACCGGCACCTTCTCTTCGATGGGGTCCTGGGGGTTTTCCTGGTTCATGTTGTGCTTCCATCTGCGTGGTTCATCGGATGTGGAGCGTGTACAAGCGTCGAGCGTCGTAACAGCGATTCTTGACAGATTCTAGCCAAAGCCGTCTGGATGCCAATTGATGCAGATCAAATACCTCTTTAATTCTTATCCTATAACATTCATCCGTGGAAAGGAATATCTTAATGAGAACCATTATCCTGATGGCGGCCGGCATCAGCCTGGTGGCCGGATGCGGTGGTGAATCCGGGCCCGGCCCGGAGATTCACGACACCAAGTATCGCGCGGTGGATGCGAGTGGCCGGGTGCAGGATGCCTCGGTGGCTCCCGGGGCCTGCGTGTTTGATGGGTTCACGCAGCTCACCTGGGAAGTGAAATCAGACCAGCCCGGGCTGCGGTACCACGAAAACACCTACAGCTGGTTTGACCCGGACGAGTCGCATGACGGCGAACTGGACTATCGTGGCCAGCCCGATGGCGGCGAATGCACTGGCAGCGACTGCGATACCTGGGCCTATGTGCAGGCTGTCAACGAGCTGGCCCTGTGCGGTTATCGTGACTGGCGCATGCCGACCCGCGATGAACTGGGTTCCATTTCGGATCCACGGCGCAACCAGTCGCCACCCAGCATCAACCTGCGGTATTTTCCCCACACCCGGCCGGGTGAGTACTGGTCTGGCAATGATTACCAGTTCCAGTATGATGCCGCATGGCTGTGGAGCTTCCAGACCGGGCTGGACCGGGTGGAGTGGAAACGTACGCCCCGCTACCTGCGGCTGGTTCGTGGCCAGCCCGTCAAGGTGGAACGCGTAAAGGACTGACAGGAAACCATCAATGGATTCAAGCGAAGAATACCGGACCTTTTGGGAAAAGGGTTACTCGGTGGTGCGGAACGTGTTCACGCCGGAAGAAATGAGGATCATCAAAGGCGTGATCCTGGAACACGAGCACATGAACCGCGTGAGCGAGAACCTCAAGCAGAAAATTGAAACCGGCAAGCGGCCCTCATTTGAATCGATCTTCGTGTGGAACGATACCGCCGGAGATGACGTGTTTGCCAAGGTCACGCGCCGGGCCGCCATTTTCGACCGCCTGGAACACTTTTTCCAGGACCGCATTTATGTGTACCACAACAAGATCACGCTGAAATATCCCGGCGTGGTCGGCTTTCGCTACCACCAGGACTATGCCTACTGGTATGACATGGGCTGCCTTTACCCCGACATGGCCACCGTGATGATCGCGGTGGACCCGGCCAACCGCCGGAACGGCTGCCTGAAAATGCTGGCCGGTTCGCACAAGCTCGGGCGCATCAACCATGTATTCGATGATGGCGTTTCCGACAGCGGCGTGGACCCTGCCCGGCTGGCCGAAATCGAAAAGCACCTGCAAGAGGAATACCTGGAACTGGACAGCGGCGATATCGTCATTTTCCACTGCAACACGCTGCATGGCTCGGACGACAACCGCTCGCAAGATTCTCGGATCGCGCTGCTGGGTTGCTACAACACGCGGCACAACAACCCCTACCATTCGCCGCATGGCCACCCGTTCTACCAGGAGCAAAGCCGGGTGGTTGAAAGCATCACACCGGCGGATGCGCAACGCTTGCCGGATTTCTCCCTGAATTTCTTTGCGGACCCCAACGCTTGAAAATCCTGGCCGGACTTTCGCTGCTGCTGGTGATCCTGCTGGTTTCGCTGAGCGCCTATCTGCGCCTGGCGCATTCCGGCATCGGCTGCGCGGACTGGCCGGATTGCTACGGCCGTATCGGCGTGCCGGAAGCCAGTGCACCGGTTGATTCGGTTCCCGAACAGCTGGCGCGCGATGCCTACCAGCGCATCACAGCCGAATCGGAACAGGCCATGGCCTGGGCCACGCCGCTGCACCGGGCCGTGGCCAGTGTGCTGGGCATTCTTGTGCTGTTCCTCACCATGCTGGCATTTTTCCGGAAACGCTACCGGCTGTCGTCGCTGGCCCTGCTCGGCCTGACGGTGTGGCTGGCCATGCTGGGGCTGCGATCCGGCAGCCTGCATGATCCGGCGGTGGTGATGGGCAACCTTTCGGGCGGGTTTGCGATGCTGGGCCTGCTGGGGTGGTTGTGGTTCAGCCTGAACGCCCCGGCGCCGCCACGCTTTGACGCCCACAAGAGCAAGGCGCCTTTGCCCCAGGCCCTGTTGATTACGACACTCATCGCGCTGTGCCTGCAGATTGCGCTGGGCGGTTTGACCAGCGCCAATTTCGCCGCCAACGCCTGCGACACCGTGCCGCTGTGCCAGGGCGAGTGGCTGCCCGGCCCATACCTGATGGAAGCGCTGGATCTGTCGCGCCACCATGAAGTGACACCGGACGGGTTGGCGACCGGCGGCGAGGAGCGCATTGCCGTGCACCGCGCCCATCGCCTGATGGCGGTGATCAGCAGCGTGCTGATCCTGATGGTGGCGCAGCTGGCCATGCGCCGTTCCGGCTCCAGCCGTCGCACCGGCATGCTGTTGTTGCTGCTGGTGGTGACGGAATTTTCCGTGGGCGTGGCTTCGGTAATGAACCAGCTGCCCATCCAGCTGGCCGTGGCGCACAACTGGCTGGCGGGATTGCTGCTGCTGGCGCTGCTGCGCCTGTTACAACTTAACCGCTCAGCCCGCTGAGGCTGCCGCCGAGGCGGCTGGTGACTGGCTGGCCATGGTCTGCAGATACCACACCAGGAAGACCCCGAACGGCGCCAGGTACATCAGCTGCCACCAGCCGCTCTGGCCGGCATCATTGAGCCGGCGCGTGCCGGCTGCGAGGAAGGGCACGATCACAATCAAGCCCACCACCTGGTAGGCCTTTTCGTGAATCACCGTGGCCAGGCCGGTGGTCACCATCACAAAGGCAAAAAAGCACCAGTATTCAAACCGGTTGGAAGTGCCGGTGAAATCACTGCAGCGCAGGAAGCCGTCGCGGATCGCTTCCATGGCCCGGGACCGACCTGAAACTGCTTCACTGGCACCTTCAATTTGCAGGTCTTTTGGCTCAACGCCAAAAGCAGCGGCCAGGGCCCGTACGGTTTCCAGCGAGGCCCGTCCGGAAGTTTCCAGCCGCTGGATGGTGCGGAGGTTCAGGCCGCAGATTTCGCTGAGCTGTTCCTGTGACCAGTGTTTTTCCTTGCGCAAGCGCTTGATGTGTTCCGGGTCGATTTTCATGTAGTGGCCCCCTCTGCCCTTGATGCAGAAATTTGCTGAGTCAAAGTTAGCTCAATCCGGCTGGCTTGGGTACGGCAATCGTGCGACAGTGTTGCGACAGTGGCAAAAAATTCCGGTTAATTCAGTATGTTCGCCGCCGCAACAGGAACGCTATCAGCAACAGTCCGCAGGCGAAAGCATCGACCAGTGCAACGTTTTTCAACGCCGCCCCGGGCGCGCCGGCCAGCCAAACCAGCAGCATGAAGCCTACCATGCTGGTGAACGCCATCCACATGGCGGCCGGTTGCAGATGTCGCATGAACGCCGAGCAGATGATGAACGCGCCGAGTATCCCGAACAACAGGGCGCGGTGTTGCATCAGGGTGAGCAGGTCGCCGTCGAGCGTGCCGAAACCATACAGGCTGTCCAGTCGCTCTGCTCCCGCCAGGCCAATCACCGGCAAGAAATTCACCAGGCCCACAAGGACCAGCAAAACCGGGACGATTACCTGGCGCGACATGTCAGTATGCGTCCTCCACCGCCTGGTGCAGTCGCAGCGGAACCTTGAGGTACCTCACACCATTCGACTCGGCCTTGGGCAGTTGCCCCGCGCGGATATTCACCTGGATGGACGGCATCAGGAGGACCGGGGCAGCCAGCTTCGCATCGCGCTCATTACGCATTTTGACGTAGTCCGCCTCGGCGACACCGCCGCCCACATGGATGTTGCTGTCCCTCTGTGCGCCAACCGTCGTTTCCCAGGCAAACTCGTCACGTCCCGGCGCCTTGTAGTCATGGCAGACGAACACCCGGGTTTCCGGCGGCAGGGCCAGCAACCGCAGCATGGAGTGGTACAACTGCGTCGCGCTGCCGCCGGGAAAGTCGGCGCGGGCGGTGCCGTAGTCCGGCATGAACAGCGTGTCGCCCACGAACACCGCGTCGCCTGTGACGTAGGAAACGCAGGCAGGGGTGTGGCCGGGCGTGTGCATCACGTGCACCGCCAGGTTACCCAGCGGAAACACTTCGCCATCGGCGAACAGGTGGTCGAACTCGCTGCCGTCACCGGAAATGTCGTCCAGGTTGAAAACCGCGCGAAAAATGCGCTGCACTTCGCTGATGTGCTCGCCAATGCCCACTTTCGCGCCGGTTTTCTGCTTCAGGTAAGGCGCCGCCGACAGGTGATCCGCATGCGCGTGGGTTTCCAGAATCCACTGCACATCCACTCCCGCTTTCCGCGCGGCTTCCAGAATGGCATCCGCCGAGTGGGAATTCACCTTGCCCGAGCGATGGTCGTAATCCAGCACCGGGTCGATGATGGCCGCGGCATTGGTTGCCGGATCGCTTAGCAGGTAGGTGATGGTGTTGGTGGCCTCATCCAGAAAACCGTGCACCACGGGGTTGGTATTGTTCATATCCCAGTACTCACATTCTCGGCTTCGTGGTCAATCCTGCCTCATTAACAAGCCATGCACCACAATATCGAGGTCCATGCCTTCACCGCGCCAGTCGGGAATGTCGTTTAATGTGGTGGGCATCGACGAACCGGGTGCAGTTGCAGCCCGGAAAACGGCAACCGCGGTCGCGGCGCTGCAAGGCGCGGCGGAGTGCCGGGGGAATGAAGCGGGACTTGCGGCCGATGTTCAGGGTTTCCAGCTTGGCCGACTGGCCATGCTTGTCCAGCCAGTGAATCAAGCCTGCATCGCAGGCGATGCGGCGGGACGTTTCTGCGGAAACTTTTCCGACGGTTTCTGCACCGCATTCCAAGGTGGATTCAGCCCCTGAGCCAGCAGCTCTCAGGGTTTCAATATCGGTGTGCAGATTGACGACAATCTGATTTCCGCTTGAAGCTGATTTTCCGGCAAGCCAACTTTCGGAAATCCGCACCAGCGCATCGGCCCGGCGGCTGGCCATGGGATGCGGTTTGGCAATGATTTCCGGCTCTGAGCTTTGACTCCACGTTTCTGCAGAAACGTCTTTTTTTGTTCTTCAAACAACTGCTGCGCGCCGGTTTCGATTGCCTGTTGGAAATTCGCGCCCTGTTCGGGAGTAAGGCGAGCCTGGACCACCAGGGCCTGTTCACACTAACTGAATGCGCGCTGCCAGCGTGGTGATTCCATCTTCGAGTTGCTTCAACCGCGATTCGCGGACTTTGGCCTTCTTTTCGTGCCGCTGGCGATCGTTGCAGACGGCCGTTTTACAAGAAGTTGTGACCGGTGGGTTTGATTCGGAAAATGAACCTGCAGTGTCGTTAAACATGCTCTGGCTCCCGGCAGACTTAATACTGTTATTTCATACAGCATTATAGCTCAGAACCAAATATTTATTCGTTATGTTTCAGCGGTTTGCGGCAAGGCGTTGCTATTAACCACCTGACAATTACATCAAAAAAATGCCAGCCCCAGCATGCAAACTGAAGTTACTCTTCAAAGAAGTAATCCGAGTCAATGCGCTTGACGTCATAAGTGGCAAACCGGGAAACTCCGACGTTATGATCAATCATGAAATTGGCGAGTTGGGCGCCACTCACCAAAATGATTTTGCTTTCGATATTGGAGCAAAAAGCCACAGCTTCGCGCGAAAAATCTGAAGTGGTTATGAAAATTCCCTTTCGTGCTCTCTGACCCTGTAAGGCACCGGCGAATTTCTGGATTTCGGGTCTGCCGACAGTCGCCTCCCACCGTTTCGCCTGGACATATATGATATCGAGCCCGAGGCGGTCTTCCTTGATGATGCCGTCTATCCCCCCATCGCCAGAGCGGCCTACTGCCTGACCCGCCTCTTTGCGCGAGCCGCCATACCCCATGGCGACCAGAACATCGATTACCAACCGTTCAAAAAATGCTGGGGAACACTCAGCCATTGACTGCATCAGTTCACCAATCAGATTTTCCCTCAGCTTGCTGTAGGCAATCTCCAGTGTCTCTTCTGGGGTAGTGAAAGAATGTTGTTCTGCGGTCGGGGAGGATGCAGAGTCAACGCTGTCTCGGCGAAGGCTTTTGAAATCCACGAACTCCTGAAATTGTTCCAGAAATTTGTTATCGATGCGCTCTGGCGGATCTTGAAGGACCTCCAAACCGCGCCTGGTAATCGCGAAATGACCACGTCGAGGCGATTTCAACAGCCCTGCTTTTTTGAGATATGTTCGCGCCCAGCCAATTCGATTCCCAAAGGTTGCAGATTGACCGCTTGGCAACAACTCATTCAACTCTTCCTCCGTGAGCTCAAACAACATCCCAAGGCGATCAATTGCATCGCGTATTGAGTGTTCCTTGCCGTCGGACGCAAACTGCAGCAACGGCAGCATGATCGTTTGATAGTCAGGTATGGCCATAATTAATCCCTTTCTGTTCGGTACTAATCAGCAGATCGCCAAACAACATTGCTCACCCGCCACACAAACCACCCCGCGAATATAACAGGTGTCATGACCAGACTTGGTCGCTCAACGGGAGACAAGCTCCGCCAACCTTGAAGCGAGGTTCCGCCACCAGGAACCTGGACCGTGTCCGAGCTGTTGCCGCAGCTGGCTGTCACCCTGTCCACGGGCGATAAAGACGGTCCGGCAATGGTCGGCAATTTCGCTCCAGTTCTCCTGCACCATGCTTTCCAGTTCAGGATCATCGAATTCACCCGGAACGTGTGTACTCAGCTCCAGCATTTTGCGGGCCACCAGAATGCCCTCGCCGTAAGCGACGATGACCACCTCAAGGTACGGCCGGGATTCCCGAATACCAGCGTCATGAACTGAAGCAACCAGCAAAAGCAATTCGACGGCCAGTTTTGCAATCACCTCGCTGTCGATTTTCCCCAGATACCGGGGCATGAAGAAATCCGCCCGGGGAAAGGTTTTCTTGAGCCGCCGCTTCAGCCACCGTTGCGCCGATTTGTCGCCCTGGTGCGGGTGAAACCACACCAGCAGCTTGCCGTTGAATTCCTGGTTGTCGGCATGATCGACCTGCAGGTCTTCCAGCAGGTTTATGTGGGAATGAATGAATGCGATATCCACGCAGGAATCCGCTCTCCCGGGGGCCCGGGATCTCAACCGTTCCTTACCCGTTTCACAAACCATCCTGCGAACAGCAGGAAGAAAGCGAATCCCACGAGGTTGACCATCAGGTCGGAGCCGGCCCAGCCGACGCCGAATCCCGCGGGGCGCGCGCCCTGCACGAAGGCCGCGCCAGCGATGGCCACGCCCAGCAGGCCTTCGCCGCCGACGAAACCGGAACCGAGCAACACGCCCCGGTCACGGCGCTCGATGGCCTGGGATTCATCCTTTGAACTCCGCTCCAGCCACAATTTGAGCATGCCGCCGAAAAAGATCGGCATCATGGTGGATACGGGCAGATAGACGCCCACCGCGAACGGCAGCGATGGGATGCGCGCCAGTTCGGCGGCGATGGCGATGCCGACGCCGATGCCCACCAGCCCCCAGGGCAGGTTCTGTTCCAGCACGCCGTCGATCACCAGCTTCATCAGCGTGGCCTGCGGCGCGGGCAGTTCGGCGCTGCCAAAGCCGAAGGTTTCCGCCAGCAGCAGCACCGACAGGCAGACAAAGGTGGCGGAGGTGAGCACGCCGATCATCTCGCCCAACTGCTGCGAGCGCGGCGTGGCGCCGAGCAGATAGCCGGTCTTCAGGTCCTGCGAGGTATCGCCGGCGATACTGGCGGCGATCGCCACCACGCACCCCACCGTCAGCGCCGCGGCCTTGCCCGCCATGTCGGTCCAGCCCATCACCAGGAACACGCCGGCCGTACCCAAAAGCGCGGCGATGGTCATGCCGCTGGTGGGATTGCTGGTGACCCCGACGAGCCCGACGATGCGTGAAGCCACGGTGACAAAAAAGAAGGCAAACACCACCACGCAGATGGCGGCCACCAGGCGGTGCAGTACATCCGGCATGGCGGCGAACGGTGCCGGAACGAACACCAGCACCAGCGCGATGCAGGCAAGGCCGATACCCACGGCCTTCAGCGGCAGGTCACGGCTGGTGCGAGGCACTGCTGCCACAGGCACGGCGTTGCCGCCGGCATCCACCTGGCTGCGCAGTTCGCTGGCGCCGATGCGGAAGGATTCCATCATCACCGGCAGGCTGCGGATCAAAGTGATGATGCCGGCCGCCGCCACCGCTCCGGCGCCGATGTAGCGCACGTAACGGCTCCAGATCTGGCTGGCGGACATGTCGGAAATGCTCAGCACCAGCTCGGGATACAGCGGCGGTTTGCCTTCGCCCCACCAGGCAATGAGAGGAATGATCACCAGCGCCGACAGCAGGCCGCCGCCCACCATCACTGTGGCGATGCGCGGCCCAAGGATGTAGCCCACGCCGAACAGCGCTGGTGACAGGTCCATGCCCAGCTCGCCTTTTTTCAGGAAGGGAATTCTCAGGTGGGCTTCATCCACCAGCACCTGCGCCCAGCCAGTAAGCGCCTTGTAGGCTGCGCCCACGCCCAGGCCGATGAATACGTTCTTCGCCTGCCCGCCCCCCGATTTCCCACGAGACTCATTGGCCACCAGCACATGCGCGCAGGCCGTGCCCTCTGGGTAAGGCAGGTTGCCGTGCTCACGTTCAATCAGGAATTTCCGCAGCGGGATCATGAACAGCACACCCAGCATGCCGCCGGCCATGGCCAGCAAAGTCATCTGCAGCAATGAAGGGTAGACGCCCCACAGGAACAGCGCCGGCAACGTGAAGATCACACCGCTGGCCACCGAACTCGAGGCTGAGCCCACGGTCTGCGCCAGGTTGGCTTCAAGGATATTGGCTGTACCGCCCATTTTGCGCAGTGCATGGAATGCCGCCACGGTCATCACCGCCACCGGTATCGAAGTGCTGATGGTCAGCCCGGCGCGCAACCCCAGGTAGGCATTGGCCGCACCGAACAGGATGCCGAAGGCGATACCGAAGAATATCGCCTTGACGGTGAATTCAGCGGGATTCTCGCTGCGGGGCACGTAGGGCTGGTAGATCTCGCCCTCCTTCAACGGGCGGTGGGCATTCTCGGGCAGGCCTTTGCCCGCGTGCAGGTGAATGGTGGGGGTCTCCGACACTCGCGTTCTCCTTGTTGTCTGGCTTGTTGCCTTGTGTTGCCTGCTTCATTTGCTGGCTGTGCGATGCAGCGTGTCCCGGCTATTCTGGCGGCAAAACTGACCGCCATCAAACGTGAGGCCCCGCGCCTTGATACGCGAACTTGTCGAAGCCACATGGCCGTGGCAGTCTGTGGAAAGCATTTCACGAAACCGGAGCAAGTATCGGATCATGGAATACAAGGATTACTACAAGGTCATGGGCGTGGCCAAAGATGCCAGCGCGGATGACATCAAGCGCGCCTATCGCAAGCTGGCGCGCAAGTACCACCCGGACGTCAGCAAGGAAAAGGATGCCGAAGCCCGCTTCAAGGAACTGGGCGAGGCCTACGAAGTGCTGAAAGACCCGGAAAAGCGCGCCGCGTATGACCAGCTCGGCAGCAACTGGCAGGCCGGGCAGGATTTTCGCCCCCCACCCGGCTGGCAGGGCGGGTTCCGCCAGGGCCCAGGGGGCGGTCCGGGGGCCGGCCCGGGTTCAGCCGCGGATTTCAGTGACTTTTTTGAAGAGCTGTTCGGCCGCGCGCAGGCTTCGCGGGGCGGCAGGCGTGCCGGTGCCGGCCAGGAATTCCACATGCAGGGCGAGGACCGCCATGCCCGCATCCTGATCGACATCGAGGACAGCTACCAGGGCGCGACCCGCCAGCTCACCCTGCAGGTTCCCGAGGTAACGCCCGAGGGCTACCTGCAAAACCGCGAACGAACCCTGTCGGTGAAAATTCCCAAAGGCATACGCCAGGGCCAGCAGATCCGGCTCAGCGGCCAGGGTGGCGCCGGTATGGGCCAGGGCCCCGCCGGCGACCTCTACCTCGAGGTGGCATTCAGGCCACACCCGCGCTATCGCGCCGACGGCAAGGACATCTACGTCGACGTGCCGGTGATGCCGTGGCAGGCCGCGCTGGGTGACAGCATAAGCGTGGCCACGCCCACCGGGCAGGTGAAACTGAAGGTTCCGGCAGGATCGCAGAGCGGCAAAACCCTGCGCCTCAAGGGTGGCGGGCTGCCGGCGAAATCCCCCGGCGACCTGTACGCGGTGCTGAAGCTGGTCAATCCGCCCGCCGACACCGCGAAAGCGCGTGCTGCCTTTGAGCATCTGCGCGACCAACTGGAGCAAAGCTCATGAGCACGAACAGCCCCCTGCAGGGTGAGATTCCCGGCTACGATGCGCCGCTGACACTGGAACAACTGTGCCGCAGCTGCGGCCTGCCACGTGAGCAGGTTCTGCTGCTGGTGGAGGAAGGCATCATAGAACCGCAGGCCGAGGCCAGCGACCGCACCGGGCACTGGCACTTCCACTGGAAAAGCCTGACACGGGTGCGCACCAGTACGCGGCTGCAACAGGACCTGGGCGTCAACCTGCCCGGCGTGGCGCTGGCGCTGGAATTGCTCGAACGGATTGAACAACTGGAACGGCGCCTGCAAAGCCTCGATCCGGACTGAACAAAAGCGGTTGACTGCAAGCCGAGCGCGCCGGTCGCCACGCCGGCCGCCAATCCAGGCACAGCACCGCCCACCAACCTGGGAGTTTCCATGGCAGCCACACCGATCCAACCCTGGGATGTCCTGCGTGACTACCTGAACAGCAATGACACCGAAGGCCTGACCCATTTCCTCTCCGGGCTGAGCGGCGAGGACAGCCTGCGGGCCTTCATGCGGCTGGACAGCAATGAGCAGCAGCAGGTGCTGGAGCGCATCAACCCGGTAGCCGCGGCTGAAGTCATGGCCGTCATACCGGCGCAACCGGCCGCCGGACTGCTGGAAGAACTGAATCCACAGCTGGCCGCCTCCATCGTCAGCGAGATGCCCAGCAGCAGCCAGGCCGATGTACTGGGCGACCTGGATGCGGAAGACCTGGAGGAAATCCTGCGCTACATGGACGAACGCGAGGCCCTGGGCGCGCGTCACCTGATGGCGTATGACGACCACGTCGCCGGCGGGCTGATGGTGACCGAGTACTTCAGCTACCCCCGGATGTACCGTGCCCGGGCCGTGCTGAATGACCTGCAGCGCCGCGAGGAAGAATACGAACTCAACCACGTGCTGGACATCTACGTCACCGGCCACGCGCAGCAATTGCTGGGCCTGTGTCATTTGCGCGATATCGCCCTGGCTGCTCCCGATACGCGGCTGGCGGATATCTACCGGCCGGCCCTGTCGGTGCGGGACACCGCGACGCTGGTGGAACTGGAACACTTTTTCAGCCAGCACCACCTGTCAGCCGTGCCGGTGGTGGATGACGGGCAACGCATGCTGGGCGTGCTGCGCCGTCGCGCGGTGTTCGATGCCCTGGGCAAAGAGGCGGAAGCCGCTTATCTCAAGTCGCGCGGTATCGTCGGCGGCGAGGAACTGCGCTCCATGCCCACCCTGCTGCGTTCGCGCCGGCGGCTTTCCTGGCTCACCGTCAACATCCTGCTGAATGTGATCGCGGCCAGTGTGATCGCCCAGTTCCAGGATGTGCTCAGCGCAGTGATCGTGCTGGCCGTGTTCCTGCCCATTATTTCCGACATGAGCGGCTGTTCCGGCAACCAGGCGGTGGCGGTGAGCATGCGCGAACTCGCGCTGGGCATGATCAAGCCGCAGGATTTCTACTACGTCTGGCGCAAGGAAGCGGTGGTGGGCGTGATCAACGGCCTGGTGCTGGGCCTGTTGATCGCCCTCGTCGCCTGGGCCTGGCAGGGTAATCCCTGGCTCGGGCTGGTGGTGGGTTTCGCGCTGTCCCTCAACACGCTGATTGCGGTCTCCGTAGGCGGCACGCTGCCGGTGCTGCTGAAGCGCTTCAGAATCGACCCGGCGGTGGCGTCCGGCCCTATCCTCACCACGGTTACCGACATGTGCGGATTCTTCCTGCTGCTGGCCACCGCCGGCCTGATGCTGCCTTACCTCACCGGCAGCGCATGATGCCGGTGCGGGCTTCACTCTTCATTGACGGCCGCTGGCGGAACATGGCCGGCATTCACCAACAGGATCACGATTGATGTTCAAGTCCGGCACATTGCGCAGCAACCTCGTCAGGGTATTCCTGCTGCAGGTGCTGGCCATTTCGGTGGCCGTGATACTGGGCGTGTTCGGCGCCGCCAAGGTGGTGGAGGGCATCCTGGTGAATGAGGCCCTGGACGGCGAAGCAGCGCATTACTGGGCGCTGTACGAAGCCAACCCGGAACATCCCCGGCCCAACACCCAGAACCTGTACGGTTACCTGCGGCAGAAGCAACACGGCGACGAGATACCCGGCTGGTTGGCGGACCAGCAGCCGGGCTTCCGCCGAATCGACAATGGCATCAGCCAGCCGCTGGTTCACATCAGCGACCACAACGGCCCACACGGCAATGCCCGCCTGTACCTGGTATTTGACGAAATACAGGTGTCGCGGCTGGTGATGTTTTTCGGCGTGGTGCCACTGAGCCTGGTGTTGTTGCTGGCCTACACCGTGACCTGGTTCGGCTACCGGCTATCGCGCACTGCCGTCTCCCCGCTGGTGCAACTGGCCAACCGCGTGGAGGCATTTGATGCCCGTTCCGGCGACCTGCAGGAACTCGATTTCCACGTGGATGCCACCAGCAACAGTGAGGTGCAGATCCTCGCCGGCGCCCTGCAGCAATTCATCGAGCGGGTGAACCGCTTCCTGCACCGCGAGCGCAATTTCACCCGCAATGCCAGCCACGAACTGCGCACGCCGCTGGCCGTGATGCGCGCCAACCTCGATTCCCTGCAGCGCCGTACCGCCGGCCAACCGGAACTGGCAGCGCCGCTGGAACGCATGCAGCGCACCGTGCGCGACATGGAAAAGCTGCTGGAAACCCTGCTGATCCTGGCGCGGGAAGATGAATCACGCCTGCCGCGCGAGGCCATTATCGTCAACGACCTGGTGGCTGAGCGCATCGAGCAGATGCAACGCGCCTTTGACACCAAGCAGGTGCCGGTAAAACTGCAGGCCGACAGCCTGGTGCAGTTGCAGGCTCCGCCCAAGGTGCTGGCCATCGTGATCGACAACCTGCTGCGCAATGCGCTCAGCTACACCGAGCAGGGTGAGGTCACGGTGCACATCCGCGACGGAGGACTGACGGTCAGCGACACCGGCCCGGGCATGAGCGAGGAATTGCTGCAGCGCATTTTCGAGCCTTTTGAACGCGGCGAATCCAGTACCAAGGGGTTCGGCCTGGGCCTCACCATCGTCAAACGGCTGTGCGACCGCTTTGGCTGGCAGATCTCGATGCAAAGCAAACCGGGTGAAGGCAGCACCGCCACGCTGGAATGGGGCGACGCGGTGGTTGTGGGACGGAAGGCCGGCTAGGCCCGCGTCGGATTGACCGGTATCACTCTTCTTCCATCTGCGCCAGCTTGAAGCCGATGCCGGGCAGTGTATGCAGCAGCTTCTGCTTGAACGGACGGTCGATTTCGCGCCTGAGGTTGTACACATGGCTGCGCAGCGTATCGCTGTCCGGCAGCAGGTCACCCCACAGTTCCTTCTCCAGCGTTTCGCGCGTCACCACGTTCGGCGACTCGCGCATCAGGATGCGCAGGATACGCAATCCGGTAGGTGAAATTTCAATCCGCTTGCCGGCCCGCTTGACCTCCAGGCTGCCGGTATCGAACTGCAGGTCGGCCACGCGGTACTCCGAGGGGCTGACTTCGCCGCGGCTGCGGCGCAGCAGCGATTTGATGCGCGCCACCAGTTCTTCCATGTCGAACGGTTTGACCAGGTAGTCGTCGGCGCCGGTTTCAAAGCCTTCCAGCTTGTCGGCCAGCTGGTCGCGGGCCGTCAGCATCAGGACGGGTGTTGAAACGTGCTGTTCACGCAGGCGCTGGCACACTTCCATGCCACTGAGTTTGGGCAACATCAGGTCCAGCACGATCAGGTCGTATTGCTGGGTCATTGCCAGCCCGAGGGCCGAAGCGCCATCGGCGGCAAAGTCCATGATGTAGCCGCGGGCTTCCAGCTCGTCACCGATGGTGGCGGCCAGGTCGGCGTGGTCTTCAACCAGCAGTATGGATTGATTGCTCACAAGCGCTTGTCCTTTGAGTCATGGCAGAAATTACGGCCAGGCATTCTTCACTCAGCGAACCGGCAATGCCGTGAAGCCGGGTTTACTGTACACCAGCTGCAGGTCGGAAATGGCCCGCTCCATGAAAGCTCCCTCGCAGTAGCACAGGTAGAACTCCCACATGCGGATGAACGGATCCGGGTAGCCCAATTGCCTGACCTGCTCGATGGCCGCAAAGAAATTCTCCCGCCAGCAACGCAGCGTTCGCGCGTAGTGCAGGCCGATGTCTTCCAGGTCCAGCAGGCGCAAGTCGGTTTGTTCCGCCACCGTGCGGTTCATCACCTCACCCGAGGGCAGGCAGGCGCCGGGAAAGATATAGCGCTGGATGAAGTCCACCGAGCGTTGCGAAGCCGCGTAGTTCTGGTCGGCGATGGTAATCGCCTGCAGCAGCATGAGGCCATCCGGCTTCAGCAGGCTGGAACAGATGCGGAAGAAGTCCGGGTACAGTTTGCTGCCGATGGCTTCGATCATTTCAATCGAAACCAGCTTGTCGAACTGGCCGCGCAGGTCGCGGAAATCATCCAGCAACAGGGTGATGCGATCCCGCAGGCCTGCCTTGACTACCGCCTCTGCCGCCCACTCGTACTGCTGGCGCGAAATGGTGGTGGTGGTGACCCGGCAACCGTAATGCGTCGCTGCGAATATGGCAAAACCGCCCCAGCCCGTGCCGATTTCCAGCACATGGTCCTTGGGCGTTAGTTGCAGTTTGTCGCAGATGCGCCGCAGCCGCTTGAGCTGCGCGGCGTGCAGGTCACCAGCTGGTTCACCGTTCACCGACTCAAATACCGCGCACGAATACATCATGGTTTCATCCAGCCAGAGCCGGAAAAAGTCATTACCGAGGTCGTAATGCGCCGCGATGTTGCGCCGCGCGCCCTCGTGCGTGTTGCGGTTCATCCAGTGAAACAGCTTCTGCAGCGGGCCGGTCAACGCCGCCAGGCCCGACTCCATTCGCTCCAGCACCGTGCGGTTGCGCAGCATCAGCCGTACCAGGCCGACCAGGTCATCGCAGGTCCAGTAGCCCTGGATCCAGGCTTCGCCGGCACCGATGCTGCCGCCAAAAGCAATTTCGCTGAAAAAGCGCGGATCAATCACCCTGATGCGGACGGACGGTTGGTCCCCCTCCAATCCGGCTGGCTGGCCAAAACTGGCCACCCTGCCCCGGTACTGCAGCTCCAGGCTGCCAAATTGCAGCTTTTCCAGCCGGCGCAGCACCTGCTTTTCGGCCAGCCCGTCGAGCCGGCTGGGTTTGACGGTTCCCGCCAGGTGACGGGGTGAAGCCAGGGATACGGATTTCATGATGGTGTGGGATGCGTAAATACAGGGGTGCCCTTGAGCCACAGGCGCAAAGCCTGCCAGTGAATGGCGACGATGACCCGCAGGCTCATGAAAGGGAAACGCAGCAGTGCATTGCGCAGGGTTCGCGCGCAGATCTCCTGCCGTTGCAGGTTGAGCCCGGCATCAAACACCAGCGCTCCGTCCTGCTGGTTCTGCATGTACACCGCCAGGAACTCGCCGGGTGTGGTCATGCGGAAATCATACTGCAGATCCATGGGCATGAAGGGCGACACATGCATGCGCTTGTCCTCCTGCCATCGGTGCAGGCCATTGGAACCGAGGTCGCTGGCGGCATCCAGCACATAGCAGTGCTGCTCGCCCCACGGGGTGTTGTTCACTTCCACCACAATGCACTCCAGGGTTTCATCATCCTGGTGAAAACAATAATAGAAGCTGGCCGGATTAAAGCAATAGCCGAAATAGCGCAAATGGGTCAGCAGGCGGATCGGCCCTCGCGGCCGGCGCCCGGTCCGTTCCGCCACCAGCTCTCGCACACAGTGCGACAGCGGCAGTGCCGGATCGCCCAGGTGATCCTCACGGCAAAAGCGCGCCAGCGCCCGGGACCGCGCTGAATACCAGCGGCTCTGGTCGAACAGCCCGGGCAGTTCATCCAGGTCGAGATACAGCATGAACAGCGAATAGCGGAAGTAGTGCAGCCTGGGCTGCAGCCGGCGGTGTTGTACCGTGCCACGGTAGATGGCGCTGTTCCAGCGCCGCGCCGCAGGCTTGCCGGCCATGCTCCCTGCCAGGCCTACTGACGGGCCGGCTGTCTCGTTGACTGACCGGTTGACGTAGTGGCTGGCTGGCATGTTTCAGGCAGCCCTGCTGTGCCGGACCTGTTGCCCGGCCTCGAGGTCGACACGCAGGTGTTCCACAGCCTGAAGGGCGCTGACCACGCCATCCTCATGGAAGCCGTTGCGCCACCAGGCGCCGCAGAAATAGGTGTGGCGCGGCCCGTTGATTTCACG
>CBFGWJ010000013.1:0-16271 GCA_965652335.1 uncultured Gammaproteobacteria bacterium
CGCGACAGCCCGCGGAGCTGCTCGGGTGAGGCATAGGCGGGTGAATGGGGGACCCGGCCGTCCTGGGTGAGCTGACCGAGCGTATCGTCGTCGTCGGCGAGCTTGGCGATACCGAAGTCCACCACGCGCACCTGGACCTCGTCCGGGTGCGGCTCGGTGAGGAAGATGTTGCCCGGCTTGATGTCCCGATGGATGAGGCCCTGGCGGTGACCGACAGCGATGCCGCGAGCGGCCTCCAGCAGGATCTTCAGCGACGCCGCCAGCGGGGGTGGACCGCCTCGCGCGAGGCGACTGGCCAGGTCGCGCGCGTACACGCCTCCCAGGCTTTGGCCAACCAGTGTCACCGGCGCTGAAGTGGCATCCGCCATGGCCTGGATCTTTTCACCCAGCACGCTTTCAAGCCGATCCAGGTGTTCTTCCCAGCCGATTCCCCGTGGCCCGAGGTTCCGGCCCAAACCCCAGCTCCCGGCCTGGTAACCCAGGTCTCGCAGGAAGCGGTTCAGCACCTGCAGGCTGCGGTCGGAAGCCAGCAGGCCCGGCAGGGTCAACACCGCCCTCGCGGATGGGGCTACCGGCGCCATGCGCTTCAGCCATTGGCTGCCCAGCTGGAACAGCAGCCATTCGCCGCGCGCTCCGGCCATATCCAGCTGAAACCTGGCCAGGTCAATCAGCATATTCCGCTCCTTCTGGAGCCCCAGGCCCCAGGAAAGAAGGTTTGCAAAAGATGACTTGCACAATTGAACCAAGGTATCATGCGGGCAACTCCACACTCAATGCGCCAGATCAACTAACAGATTCATTACCAGATCAACAAAAGGGATAAAGCGATATGACCGCAACGCCTGCCCAGAACTTCAGGATTGACGACCGGGGTAACCCCTACCTGCTGGGCGCCCACGCGCCGGTCAGCCGCGAAATCACCGCGCTCGGCCTGGAAGTGATCGGCGACCTGCCGGCTGGTCTCCAGGGTATCTACCTGCGCAACGGTCCCAATCCCAGATTCAGCCCCAAAGGGGTGCATCACTGGTTTGACGGCGACGGCATGCTGCACGGCGTTGAGATCGCTGACGGCAAGGTCAACTATCGAAATCGCTGGGTACGCACCGAAGGCCTGGCGGCTGAAGAGGCCGCCGGCGAAACCATCTGGCCGGGCCTGATCGACCGCCCCAACCGTTCGCTGGAAAAAGCCTGGGGCGCCGATCGTTACCTCAAGGACTGCTCCAATACCGATGTGGTGTTCCACAACGGCAAGGCCATCACCACCTTTTACCAGTGCGGCGACCCGTATGCGCTGGACCCGCACACCCTGGAAACCCTGGGACGTATCGACCTCAAGTCCGCCGGCGGTCGCTTCATGTCGGCCCACAACATGGTGGACGAACACAGCGGCGAGATGATGTTTTTTGATTACGCCACGGTGGAACCCTACATGACCTACGGCGTGCTCGACCCCATTGGCCAACTGAGCCACTTCACCGACATCGAACTGCCGGGCGCGCGCCTGCCGCATTCGCTGGCCATTACCGAACACTACACCATCCTGATGGACCTGCCGCTGTTCTGGGACCCGGACCTGCTGCGCAATGACGCCCGCAAGGTCACGTTCTACCCCGAACTGCCCAGCCGCTTCGGCGTGATCGGCCGGCATTCCAAAGGCAGCACCATCCGCTGGTTCGAGGCTGAGCCCTGCTACATCTACCACGTGGTCAATGCCTGGGAAGAAGGCGACTGGGTGATCATGGACGGCTGCCGGCTGGAACACCCCGAGCCCGGCCAGGACCGGCGCCGGCAGTTCGCCGGCCCGTACGCCAACCTGCTGGCCTGGATGCGGCTGGACGCGACCTATCACCGCTGGAGTTTCAACCTGGTCACCGGCGAGTGCCGCGAAGAGGCCATCAACGACCTGATCAGCGAATTCCCCATGATCAACGGACGGTACCTCGGGCGGCCCTCGCGCTACAGCTACCACGTGAGCTTTGCGCCGCAGGACACCGTTCTGTTCGACGGCCTGGTGCGCTACGACTCGCAGGGCGGCGCGCTGCAGCAGTACAAGTACCCGGCCGGCCATTACGGCAGCGAGGCGCCGTTCGCGCCACGCATCGGCTCAACGGCGGAGGATGACGGCTACGTTTTGAGCTTCGTCAGCGTGCCGGATGAAAACCGCGCCGAACTGCAGGTGTTCGACGGCAGCGATATCAGCCGTGGCCCGGTATGCCGCGCACTGATTCCTCAACACATTCCCAGCGGCTTTCACGCCTGCTGGGTGCCAGGCACAGCATCGTAGGAGCGAGCCATGCTCGCGACAAATGTCCCTTGTCGGCGATAGATCTCGGGCATCCTACAAGATAATTTCTGTGCACCAATTTTAAAGAAACCGGTTAAGGAACCTTACATGTCAAAACCGCTACAGGACAAAACCTACATCATCACCGGCGCCGGTAAGGGCCTGGGCCGCGGCTATGCCCTGCACCTGGCTGCCCTCGGCGCCAATGTGGTGGTAAACAATCGCAGCCATGCGGGTGAGAGCCAGTCTTCAGCGGAAAGAGTGGTGGCGGAAATCACCGCTGCCGGCGGCAACGCGGTGGCCGACCACAGCAATGCCGAAGACCCGCATTGCGGCGAATACCTGCTGGCCACAGCCCTGGAAAACTTCGACTCGCTGCACGGCCTGGTGGCCAACGCGGGTGTTGCCGAGGGCACGAGTTTTCACAAGCAGGGCCTGGAGCAGTTCCGCCGCACGGTGGAGATCAACCTGATGGGCACGGTGCATGCTGTGCATCCCATCTACAGATACCTCTATGACCAGGGCCAGGGCTCCATTGTGGTTAGCACCTCGGTGTCCGGCCTGTACGGCGAACATGGCCTGCCGGCCTACTCCACTTCCAAGGCCGGCTTGCTGGGCCTGATGTATGCCCTGAGCAAGGAAGGCAAACGCCACAACGTACGCGTCAACGCACTGGCGCCCTACGGCGCCACGCAGATGACCGAGGAGCACCTCAATGATGAGCTGCGCGAGTTGATGCGCCCCGAGCGCGTGGCGGCGGTGGTGGCCTGGCTGATGAACAGCGGGTGCACCGTGAATGGCGAGATCATCATCGCCGGCGGCGGCCGCATGGGCACCGAACGCCACCGCGAACCCTTGCCGGTGGAGTATGCCGACGATGCCGGTTTCGCCGCCATGGAGCAGGCCTGGCAGGCGCTCACCAGCCAGCCCTACGACCAGTCCTTCCGCGGGGCGCTGCAGCACTCGAGGGCATTCCTTAAATAGGATTCCTCAGCTTTCTGGCCAGTTCCACCACCCCGACAATGGCCGCACCCAGCACGATGCCAACCAGCCCAAATCCGGCATGGCGGTGGATGATTCCTCGGTCCAGCGGCGCATGATGTCCGCCTGCGTGCCATCGGCCTGGATCTGCGCCAGGAATTCGTTGAACTGGGCGCGCAGGTCGCCGCTGTCCTTGCGAAAGCCGGCAGCGACATTCAAGTGGAATACCGGCTCGCCGATGGCGACAAATTCAGGGCGGAGCTTCTGCACTTCCTTCAACGCATCCACGTCGGTGAAGGCGGCATCGACCGCGCCGGTTTCAACCGCCAGCAGCACATCGGCGAAGCCGATGAACCGGCGAATATCCGCATTCGGAAAATTCTGCTGCGCATAGGTGTCAAAAGCGGAGCCCTGCAGCACGCCCAGGCGTCGGGTTTTCAGGACTTCGACTGAACTGATCTGCAATCCGTCGGCGCCCGGCTTGCCAGCGGCAACTGGTGGCTTGCGCACCAGCAGCACGAGTTTGTTCTGGTAATACGGCGAGGTGAAATCAACCGCCTTGCGACGCTCGTCGCTGGCTGACATGCCGGTGACCACGATATCCACCTTGCCGGATTGCAGCGCGAGAATCAGCGCGTCCCAGCGGACATTGACGAACTCCACCGGGCGCCCGAGGCGAAAGGCAAACACGCGGGCCAGTTCACCGTCGTGACCGGTGATGCGGCCGTTTTGATCCACGAAGGAAAAGGGCTCACGGGTGGCATTGACTCCTACCCGCAAGGGTTCACCTTCGGTGAGCTCGGGAATTTCCGGCTCTTCATAAGGCCCCGGGTCGCGTTTGAACCAGCGGCGGCTCATATCGGCCAGCGAACCGTCCGCCTCGATATCGGCGATGACGGCGTTGACCTGGTCCAGCAGTTCCGTATTGCCCTTGCGAATGGCCGCGGCCGTCACTTCATCGCGCAGGGATTCCTCGATGATTTCCAGGTCGGGATTGTTGCGGGCCATGAGAATGGCGTTGTTGATGGCCGTGATGATGGCATCGACGTGGCCGGATTTGAGCGCCCCCAGCGTATCGGTGGCATCACCATATTCCTGGACATCCGCTTGCGGAAAACGCTCATAAGCCAGCTGGGCCGTGGTGCTGCCCGTAACCACGCCGATGCGGGCATGTTCCGCATCCGCCGCACTGGTAACTTGCAAGGAGCATTGGTGGGAGCGTTCTGTGCCATTGTCTTCAATGGAATAGGACATGCGTTTGCGGGCCTTAAGGCAGCCAGTGCGGGAATGCAGGCGCTGCAATCAGGCGCCAAAGTACTCGCTCATGGCATTGCCAGTGGCGTCATGTCGATGATGAGCGGTGGCAAGTTTGGTCATGGCTTTGCATCAGCGGGATTCACCCAGGCGTTTGGCGGACAGATAGGCACCATTGACGCGAAGAATGCGGGGTTCAGTATTCAACGCGTAATAGCGGCTGCGGTGCTGGGCGGTACGGCCTCTGAACTCAGTGGCGGGAAGTTTGCGAATGGAGCCATCACCGGGGCGTTCTCAAGGGCGTTCAATGATGAACTCCATATTGAGGCTGCAAAACTCAATTTTTTAATTAAACGTAATCCGACTGGCAAAAAATAGTCGGACACACAATCAGCTATTTGTCGGAACAATTCTCGCTTGCCAAGTCCAAAGCTAAGACTGCAATTTCTTCGTCACTTACAGGTGTTTCGCCAACAGAAAGCACCAAAGTTAACTTGGAATTTAGTGTTAGTGTGTAGTCAATCACAGCCAATTGCATTCCACAAATACTTGAAGCCATAAGATAGGCTGAACCAAGAGCCGGTCGTTGAGGTGAAAAGTTCTTACCAGAAGAATAGCTTAATCCTTTCGCAAGCAACCAAAGTTCGCCGTTCGACAACCGATTGGATTCTGTATATTCGCGTGCTTTTCTTTCAAAATTGTCTAAGTACTCGTGACCCAACAGCAGAGCTTCTCTTTCAGTTGGTGACCACATTGAATATATGAAACGAGCAAATGCATTACCTGACTCAGCTTCCGATTCAATTCTCTGCATGACTCTAGTAATTGTGGCATCACCGTATTGATCAGCCCCATTTAAAAATTGCAAGCAATTCCTACGAGCATCCGCAGGCGCGACAAAAACACCGTCTATTAGCAATCCCTTTCTGATGGCCGACCGAAGTAGTGCTGGGTCCTCAAATTCCGACGAACTCTCTTCTACACCGATCCCAAGTCTATCGGTGTGTGCGCATTTGCTAATCCCGTTGAGAAACTCCATGGCAGCGAACAAGTCACCACGAAATGCGTCTTCTAGCATCAAAATTGCGGGATTGGCTTCTTGGTCTGAATTCTCTGGAGATTGTGAAGGTCTATTTTCTTTAGTATTCGCCTGGTGATTTTCTGTTAGCACTCGGTTTGACGAACTGGGGTCCAAATCCACCAAGTCATTCACAACCATCTCGCCTCTTGACTCAACATCGGACAACGCTTTGTCGTCATTGAAAACTGACACGCGACTGAGAAGGAAGATGCCTATTAATGCAGCGATGACCCAAACCAGAAAGCCAATAGTTTTCCTCTTATCTTGGCGCATTTCTATTTTTTTTCTTGCTTTACAACAATTTCAAAAATTATCCAGATAATAAATAGTCCAATCCACACAAACACCACTTGTTCAATCATACTGTATTCCAAGTAGCCTTTTAGGCTCTCGGTACGGGTAAAGTAGAGCCCCATGGAACCTGGTAAATAGATTAAAAAAAATAGCACGGAGGCTTGAACAAACTTTTTCCCGACCATCAATATCCCACCTATCAATTTCCAATGAGACTAACAAATAAGACTACTTCTTTAGCATTAGTCGTCGCTACAAATTGATTCGGCAAAAATAACAATTGTTGCCACGCAAGCAGTTCCAACTGTAACCAATCCGCCAGCAGCAGTCCCAATAATGCAAATGTAGGAGACTGTATTAAATTGATCCTGCTCTTCCTCAGTCGCGGTTCCTTGTCCAATACCATCACAAAAGCCAGAGTCGTGGCCAACATCGTCCAATGTAACGACATCCTGGTTGTAATCATATGCCAACGAGTACCTCATCCCCAAGCGACATACTGCATCACAAGAAGGCCCCGGGAACTGCGTACCAACAACAATCACCTCTTCCATAGGCTCATCGGCGCGTACATTCGAGGAAATTGCAAAAAGAACCACACAAGTAAGCTGCATTAGTAATTTCATGGTGATGCACTCCTAACTCTGGCTTAAAATTCAAGTTCTGCGGTAAATCTTCTGGATCTACCCGCCTATCCCTCCAGGCTTCATCTGCTTATGTGCACCAACCTTTCAATTTCTCTCACCCATAACTGCATTTTTTGAGTAGACGCTATTGCGACACATCCATAAATGTCTACGTTAAGTACTAATAACTTTATAGTTGACATTTCTACTATATTTCTATGATATATAGTTGACATTTATGCTGGGTGTTAACTATGAAACTTGCCTATAAGCGCGTTTCCCATATCGACCAGAATCTGGATCGACAGCTGCACGGCCTGAAGTTTGATCGGGAATACGTTGAAAAGATTTCTGGAAAGAACAAAGACCGCCCTCAGCTCAAAGCATTGCTGCTTAATGTCCGGGATGGTGACGAAGTCCATGTGTACGAAATGTCACGACTGGGGCGTAATACCAAAGATCTGCTGGACATAGTTGAAACCATCACTGAATCCGGTGGCTCAATCAAATTCCACAAAGAAAACCTCGAGTTCAAGAGCGGGAAAGATGCGGATCCTTTCCAGTCACTGATGCTCCACCTGTTGAGCGCCATTTCCCAGTTTGAACGTGATTTGCTGTTGGCCAGACAGAGGGAAGGAATAGCGTTGGCCAAGAAGCGTGGGGCGTATAAGGGCCGTCAGAGCAAGTTCACTGACGATGAGTTCAAGCAGATTCGTGAAGATTTCGACAAGACTAAGAATAAAGCTGCGTTGGCGAAGCGCTGGGGGATTTCAAGGGCGTATTTGTATCGAATTGCATGTAACGAGTAGTTCAATTTCTTAATCAACTGATAAAGGAAATGTAAGCATATAAGTACCAAACACAACTCACAGATCAATCGCCGATTTATCAAGCCATCGGCGATTGCCATTAATCTCCCCAAATAACCATTTGTATACATTTGAAATCTGGAGGAAATGATGAGCGAGAAAATGACACTACTTCAGTCTCATGCGATTGAATTGCAACGAAGAATTTGTCGACTTCGTGATCGTAATCGATTGAGCTATGACGAGCTAGTAAATTATCGTCTATTTCTCGCTGTCGGCGAACAGTTGGGAATCATATGATCCAGTTCGTTTCTCCAGGGCCCTTACACCAGATGGGGGGCTGTCCGTCGGACTTAACGATCCAATTGAATAAGCTTCGAATGGCTATTTACGATGATCTTCCGCAAAAGGCTCTTGCTATGATCAGAGTTTGGAGGCGTATAAGAAGTATTAAGCACCTTTCTCGGGAAATTTGAAAGTATCCGAACCAGGAATTTCCGCCAATCCGGGTCCGAATCAGCTCTTCCAGAGCCCCTCTGGGCATGTTTTGAAACGGCCCGTTGGCTTTTTTCGCGTCGGATTCGGTTATTTGCCTTCCGTCACCCGAGCGTAGCCCTGGGCGAGTACCCCTCCTCAGGCTCGTTCATAACCCACCATCGCCTCACCGGGAGGACCGCGCGCGTCGAAGTCAGCCGGGCCGTCCCGCTGCTGAACGTGGCTCAGGATCTGGCGGATAAGCAGCGGCTCCTCGATACAGGCTATCACCCGCAGCTTTCCACCACACTCAGGGCAGGCCTCAATATCGATCTGAAATACTGGCTTGAGGCGCTGCATCCATGACATGGGAGCTTTGGGCTTGTCGATATCGACCTTGCCCTGCAGTCGGCGCCGCACGACCATGCCTCGATACGTGAAGTTCGGCGCAAGTACCCCGTGGAAACGAGTGAGATTCAGTTGTGGTCTCGGAACCAAAGCAGCCAATCTTGCGATAAAGTCCAGCGGCTCCAAAACCACATGCGTCGAGCCATCCCGAAACGGCCGCTTGTAGCGGTACACCACCCTGCCCCGGTCATCGATCGAAAGTCGCTTGGTAGCGACCGGCGGGCGGGTGATGTAGCGGCACAGCCGTTCCAGCTTGCTGCGTTGATGCACCTCGCAAACGGTGCCCGCGTGGAGGCTGAAGCCATACAGCCTGGCAAGCGGCGGAATGCCTGGCTCCTGTTCCAGCGGCGGCACGCTATAGAGCGTCAGGGCCTTGCGGCCTGCGTGCGGGCCGATGGCTATACGATAGTTGATGGAAGCTGCCTGGAGCTGGTTGAGGCTCGATCCGTCTTCAAATTCCAGGTATGGGTCAACCGGATCAGCGATCAACAGGCCTCGCCGCTCCAGCAACCTGGCGATACGTCGGGCCAAGGCGTCGAGAAGTCGAGCGAGATCATCGTTGGTGGCCCGGCGGACGCGGTGGAAGCGGGCCTTGCGGCCTCCAAACCGATACGCCCCATCCAGGAACAGCATGTGCAAGTGGGGGTTCAGATTGAGCGCCGAGCCGAAGCGCTGAATCAGGGTGACGGCGCCCGTCCTTGCACCCGAGGCCACGGTGAACCCAGCCCGTCTGATCAGAAACGTTGCAATGCCGCGCTGTACCACGGCCAGCACTTCGGTCAGGGCTTTGAATTCTGCGGCCAGTAGAAAGCGCAGCGAAAACGGAAACGTAAGGACGAACTGACGCACCGGCACTTCGGGAAACACGTGATCGACCAGGTGAGCAGCCGACTCCACCATGGGCCGTGCGCCGCAGCTGGGGCAAAAGCCTCTGCGTTTGCAGGAGTATGCAACCAGATGTTCATGGCGACAGCCATCATACTTGACGCGCAAGAAGCCGTGCTCCAGCAGGCCGCACTTCAGATACTCTTCGAATTCCTGCCGGACGAACTGCGGCAGGTGACCGCCCGACCCTTCGATCGCCTGCACAAAACGCGGGTAGTGCCGGGAAATGATGGAGTACAGGACAGTCCGTTCAGGCCGATGTCGTTGGTAGGTGGGTGAAGCGGCAAACTTGGACGCAAGTTGCATTGCTCATGACTGAAGTGATGGCTCCAATCATGCTTGGCTGTGTCGAGTGATTTGTCTGCCGCAGATTGTCCCAAAACTGCGTCAGAAATTGGCTTGCCTGCGCGCAATGGTTCTTACATATTCCTTCGATACCCACCACATCATCATGGCTGGGGTCAGAGTGCTAAACCTCATTCCCTTAACTTTCTGGCCAGTTCTATCACCCCCACCAGGGCCGCGCCCAGCACAATGCCAATCAGCCCGGTGTAAAGCAGCGATGCAATCAGCGACCAGGGTTGACTGAGCGCCTGTTCCAGAGCGACTTGCCAGTGGTGCAATGGCGCGATGCCGTGCGCGACAATGCCACCGCCCACCAAGAACATGGCGGTGGTGCCGGCAATCGAGAGGAATTTCATCAGTTTCGGCGCCATCAGCAGGATGCCCCGCCCCAGGGCCTGGGCCAGGTTATTCTGGCGCTGGATCAGTGCCAGGCCAGCGTCGTCGAGTTTCACGATACCGGCCACCAGGCCGTACACACCAATGGTCATGATTACAGCGATGGCGGAAAGCACCCCAAAGCGCTGCAGCAGGCCTGCACCGGCAGCTGCACCCAGGGAAATGACGATAATTTCCGCGGAGAGAATAAAGTCGGTGCGGATGGCGCCCTTGATCTTGGTTTTTTCCAGCTGCATGAGGTCCACATCGGGGTCAGCCAGAGCCGCATGGACTGCGGCTTCGGCAGCCGCTTCATCCGCCGGGTGCAGGAATTTGTGGACCAGCTTTTCTGCGCCTTCAAAACACAGGAATGAGCCGCCGATCATCAGCAAAGGCGTGATGGCCCAGGGCATCAACGCACTGATGAGCAATGCTGCGGGCACCAGGATCGCCTTGTTCAGCGCCGAACCCTTGGCTACCGCCCACACCACCGGCAATTCGCGGCTGGCGCTGACGCCCGCCACCTGCTGGGCGTTAAGCGCCAGGTCATCTCCCAGGACACCGGCGGTTTTCTTGGCCGCCACCTTGGTCATCACCGAAACATCATCCAGGATCGTGGCGATGTCATCCAACAGGGCGAACAGGCTACTGGCCATCAGTCATTTCTCCACAACAAGGCGCGTAGCATAGCGAACCTGGCGGGGCAGGCAACACTTACCCTGCCCTCAACTGCTACACCGCAGCTTATGACCGAAAGAAAATGCCTACCATGGGATTTTGCCTGGGTCGGGTGCCAGGGTTTCCCCTGGCACGCCTTCTCTTTATCTCAACCCCGGCCTCATGCGCTCCGGATGGGCATCGTGTAGCACACCGCGGTGCCATCCAGCACGACGGTGCCGTCGGCCAGGCTTACCCAGGTTTTGAGCTCGGTTATGGGTTTGTCCTCGCGAACCTTGGTGACTTCCACGTGGCCGGTAATCACGTCGCCCGGGCGAACCGGCGCCTTGAAGGACCAGTTGGTCTGCATGAATACCGTGCCGGGGCCCGGCAGGTCTTCTGCGGCTACGGCATTGAGGATCGCGGTGGTCACGCCTCCCTGCACCACGATGCTGCCGAAGGGCGTGGAAGCCGCAACCTCTTCATCATAATGCAGCGGGTTGCGGTCGCCGCTGATCTCGGTGAACAGCTCGATGTCACGAGCCTCTACCCGGCGGCTGCGCTCGGCGGCCTGCCCCACGCGCGGCATGCCGTTGGGCCATACGTTCTGGTCAGTCACAGTTACTCTCTCCTCTTCGGTTATACCATCTGGTTTTGCTTTCTGGTTTTGCTTTCTGGTTTTGCCTTTTCGTTCTGATTGCGCTGCATCAGCCAATGATCAACGGAAACCCGGGCTCAGCCGGCTGCAGAAAGCCGCGCAGCCCGGCCATTCGGGTGAGCCACTTTGGCGGCCACCAGGGGTCGCTCCAGTCCGGCCTCTGCTTGCGCGGCGTCTTCATGCCGGGCAATCAACTGCTCCAGGTTGGCCACCGCCAGCGGACGCAGGCGGGCGATCCGCTCCCGCAGGCGATTGAGCTGCTCAGCCGTCGCGTTGCCCGACGCGCCGCCCAGGGCTCCACCTGAAGTGAATCCGGCCAGCCGGTGTTGCCGCGACCAGGCGCGCATCACCGGATCGTTGGCCCAGGCTTCGCCATTCCGCAGTTCCGCCAGCACGGCCCTTGGCCAGGCAATCAGGTGTTCTTCATAGGGGATGGGCGCGCACAGGCGGTTCTTGTGAGCATCGTCATTGAACGTCGCTTCGGCGTATGCAATGGCGGCTGCGCTGAAGCTGATACGGCCGTCGCGAACAAACTGGAGGGTGATGCGTGAACCGTCGAATACCGGCTTGGTCGGCCCGAAGCTGATGCCCCGGGCGGTGCAGTCGACATACACGGTGTCGCCATGCACCAGCAGGCTGCCACGGTCAAAATCCAGGCCATTGGCATGCACTTTCAGCACGTGCCGGCCGCGCACCACGTTCTTCACGCGCCGCAACCGTTCCAGCTCACCTTGGGAAATGGTGGCCTGGTGAAACATGCGCGGGCGAGTGCGCGGATCCACCCGCAGCAACTCTCCCGACTGTTCAAGGCGGTCGTAGATATCCTTCAGGCTGGAGCCACAGGCAGCAGCCTCCAGCGAATTGGCCAGGCCTCGCACCATGCGCAGCATTCCCGCATCACCCGGCTGCACGGTTTCGCGATTGATCAGCCAGGAATCACGCGGGGCGATCCAGGTGAGGGAAGCGGCAGGCACGCCCTGCTCCAGCATCCATACCAGCACGTCCATGCTGGTTTTGCCACCACCCATCACCACGTAGTTGCGTCCGGGGGCGAGGCACTTTGGCAGCTCACCGGGCGGAATTACATGGGCGCCTGCACCCACGGCAAAACTCCGCCTGTGGGTCGCCGGCGTGGTGATCCGGTAGATGGTGGTGTCCACCAGCTTGCGGCGCACCCGGATTTCCTGTGTTTCGCCGTTGACCAGCGATGTCACCGCATGCAGGCCGGATTCGCCGCCGCGATAGTCATGCATCGGCAGGAATCGCACGCGCCCGGACGGCAGCAGCCGCTCGTACATCAATTGTTCAAAGTAGGCGCTGATTTCGGCGCCACTGGCCTGCTGGAACAAGCCGGCATTCGGCCCGCTGGTTTCGATCCTCTGGCTTCCCAGCACGCGGGAGCCGGCGCCATAGAAAGCGGAAGGCTGGTGCAGCTTGACGAACGGATAGGCATCGTTCCAATGGCCACCCGGGCGAAAGCGCCGGTCGACGATGACGATGCTGGCATTCGAGTGCGTGAGCAGTTCGTCAGCAAAGATCAGGCCGGTTGCGCCGGCGCCGATCACCAGGTAATCGGTTTCAATCATGACTTTCTCTCCAGGTTGCGTCTTGAATGTCTTTGTCCTTGGCGGTCCACACTTCGTCGTATTCAATCCGCGCTCCACGCAAGGCCATGCGCAGTGACTCGGCATCCGGCGCGCGGAAGTGGCACAGCAGTCGCCTGCCATCCGCGGCCAGGTAGCTGCGCTGGCGAACGATGCCATGCAGCAGCAGGCAGGATTCCAGCGCCTGGCTGTCCGGCAATTCCTGCCGCGAATCCTGCTGCTGCTCCTGGCGGGCCTCTCCTTCAGCAGCCAGGCGGCTCAGCACGAAGACGTCCACCAGGGTTGCCGGGTTTTCGTGCCGCATGGTCAGCTCGCCGCCCGCAGGGAGTGGAACTTCGCGCCGGATGCACTCAGGTATCCGTGCAGGTGCTGCGCCAGGTCGCGTACATCGTCTTCGGCGCCATGAATGAAAGTGGACTTGCGGCGGCGCAGGAAAGGCAACCCAAGCGCGTACAGGCCAGGCGCTTCCACCACACCGCCATCGTGCTTCAGGCCACCCCTGCGATCGAACACCGGCACGTCCAGCCAGCGGTAATCGGGATGCATGCCGGTAGCCCACACCACGGAGCGGATTTCACCGCCGGCAAGGTCCAGGCCCAGGCAGTTTTGCCGTGGCGTATGCGTGGGCTCAAAGCGGATGCCGGGTTGCGTGGCCTCTCCGCAACCGTTGGATTCGATCCACTGGTCAATGCGATCCAGCAGCCGGTTCATCTTCAGGTCGGCCAGGTCGCAGACATGGCGCAGGCCTCCGGAAAACAGCACGCGGCCGTCACGCACGCCGGCCAGGCGGCCGGCCAGGCGGATACCCTGGGCCGTCAGTGTGTTCAGGTCCAGCGTGCGATGCTGCGGCGTGCCGATCAGCTGGGGCGAAGGCACCCGCCGTGCCCGCACGAGGTCGTCCACCTGGTCGTAGCGCTCGTCGAGCACGCCCACGGCGTCCATCCACCACTGGATGTCCTTGCCGCGATACTGCCGTGGCAAGCGTACATGCTCACCCACAGCCAGCGTCACCGGGCGGCCGGTGCGGTGAATCTCTTCAGCCAGTTGCAAGCCCGACGCGGATGCACCCACCACCAGCACGCCACCCTCGGGCAACTGGTGCGCGTTGCGGTAATCCAGCGCCGTAACCTGCACCAGGTCTCGAGGCAGGGCTGAAGCGCAGGCCGGTATGCTCTGCTGGTTGTTGGCGCCAGTGGCCAACACCACGGCGCGGCACCACCAACTGCCCCGATCAGTTTCAACCCGGTAGCCACCGTCCTCGGGGCGGACGGCGATCACCGTGGTATCCGTCAGCAGGGGCGCGCTCATTCGGGCCGCATAGCGGTCCAGGAACCGGATCAGTTCGGGCATGGTGGCGTAACCATCCGGATCAGTACCTTCATAGGCCTGGCCGGGCAGGCGCAACTGCCAGTTGGGGGTGAGCAACCGCAGCGAATCCCAGCGCTCATGGCGCCAGGAATTCGCTACCGACCCGCGTTCGATGACCACATGATCAACCGCCAGCTCCGCCAGGCGGTGACTCATGGCCAGGCCCGAGTGACCGGCGCCGATGACCATGACATCAACGGCGCCATTGGCGAATTTGGCGGCTGGCCGGATCATGATGCTTTCTTGACCTCAACCCACACGTCGGTCGGGTTGGTGACGATGTCAAACACCGCTGAACGCTTCTGTGACTGGGCAACCAGCGCACGGATTTCGTCTTCGCCCGCATCGGCGTCGATTTCGTACTTCACGCGGATGCCGTCAAAGCCGTTGCGTACATCGCCGTCGATGCCCAGGATGCCCGCCAGGTCCATGCCCGCTTCCAGTGTGGTTTTCACCGAACGCAGCTGGATGCCGCGATTCTGCGCGACAGTGGCAATGCCGGCGCCGAGGCAGCCTGACAGGCCCACCAGTACCATTTCCACCGGGGTTGCGCCTTTGTCTTCAGAGGCAAAAATCTCGGGGTGGTCGGTGTCGTAGAAAAAGGCATTGCGATGGGACTGCTCTTCGCCCAGGCCGAAGAATTTCTCCACCTTGCTGCGGGTGTGCGTGCCGTTCATCCATTCGCTGCTGGCGCGCCATTTGAACTGCGCGGCTTCGGGTGCCGCGGTCAGCGCTTCGCGGGCGCCCAGCAGGGCTTCGATGTTGACTCCGTTGTTGCAGGTCATTGTCTGGTTTTCCATGTGTTGCTCTCCTGTGATTTAAAGATTGTGATTTAAAGATTGTGTGCTTCGGGTTGTGTGCTTTGGGTTTTGTACTTCGGCCGGTCTTGCCGGTGAGCGACAATGTGCCGCCCCGGCGTTGAACCCAGCGTGGTAGAGAGCGTGGTTTTTTAAGGATGTAGCGGGGAAGTGGCGGGGGAAATGGCGGGCAACCGTGGTTTCAACGGCGATACCTGCGGACGAGTATTCGCCCGAATCAGGCAATAATCATCAATGTAATCAGATAGTTGTGGAAGGGTAGATCATTTGGGCGGCAGCAGGGCCTCAAACGCCCAAACCCGCTCCATCGGCATTCCGGCGCCCTGTTGCGCCAGGCGTACCGACTCGGCATCGGCAGCGCGGTAAAGGCAATCCATGCGCTTGCGGTCGGCGGAAAACAAGGTGCGCACAAACTGGACACCGTGCGCATCCAGGCACCAACGCCCGGCCGTTTCGATAGCCTGTATGTCCGCCAGTTGAGCCGGTTCGCTCCAGCGGCGCGTTACCACGACGTTGGAGTAGCCCGGGTCGGAGCCTTCCAAACCCGGCGCTTCATGTACCGTGCCCGGCCACACCGGGCCCATCTGGGAGCCGGTTTGCCGCAGGGCAATACGTATCGACTCGCTGTCAGGGCTGCGGAAATGGCACAGCATCCGCTGCCCACCCAGGGCCAGCATGCTGCCCATCCACTCGATACCATAAAGCTGGAAGCAGTGTCCCGACTCTTCCACCATGCGCCAGACATCCGCCGGAGTGAGCGCCGGATCGAACTCACGCTCGAGGAAAATATGGTTCATGCCGGCGCCGGGGCCTGTTCCGCCAGGGCCTGTTCCGCCCGCGCATGCTCCGCCATGGCGGCTTCCGCCTGCCGGCGGGCCCAGGCTGCCACACCCTGCTGGCACAATGCCGACATGGCGGCAAATTCCGCTGCCATCACAGGCGCATCCGCCGCCGCGCGTGCCGCCCGGTACAGGGCGACATGCGCGACCAGCATTTCCGTTGGCCGCTGCAGAAGTTCCGCACAGGCCAAAGCCTCGCGGGCGCGGATCGCGGCGGACTCGCAGCGTCCGCATTCCAGGTCGACAATGGCGGCGCGCGACTGGGTATAGGCCAGGCGGTGCTTGGCATCCACGATGCGCAGGTCCGTGATGGCCTGGTCCAGCGCGGTGGCATCATCGCATTCATGGTAGGCACACAGGGCATGCAGAGCCCGCGCCAGCGGTTCCTCGCTGCCTTCGCGGATTTTTCCGGCCAGTTCCCTCAGAGGTTCGCACAGCGCCAGTGCCCGGCTGCAGTCGCCCTGGTACCAGGCGATCAGCACCAGGTTTTCATTGGCCTGGAATTCGCTGA
>CBFGWJ010000014.1:0-15824 GCA_965652335.1 uncultured Gammaproteobacteria bacterium
AGCCCTGGCACGTCAGTTTCGAAATTCTCGGTATTCACCGGGATCAGATTACGCTCCAGGTTCACACCCCATTCTGCAATGGGCCCGAGATTCGGGCTGAGGCCGTAGAACACCAGCAGTGCATCACACTGCAGGGCTACTACTCCGCTGCGGGTTTTCACCTGCAGTGCCGAAATCTGCGCACCTTCGCCGGTAACTCCGGTGGGATTGCCGATGACCAGGTCAATGGCTCCGTCGGCCACCAGTGACCCGACTTTGGCCACGGTTGCCGGCGCGGCGCGGAAATCATCCCGGCGATGCAGCACGGTGATGTGCTGTGCAACGCCGTGCAGATCCACAACCCAGTCAAGGGCGGAATCTCCGCCCCCGGCAATCACGATGCGCTTGTTCCGGAACGCCTCGCGCTCGCGCACTGAGTAGTGGATTGACTGATACTCGTAACGCTCCGAACCGGCTATCCGTAAACGCCGGGGATCAAAACTGCCCACACCGGCGGCAATCACCACCGACGCACTTGTCAGCTGCGTACCGATGCTGGTTTCAGTCAGCCAGCGACCGTCCGCTTGACGTTGCAGCCTGGTGGCTTGTTGGTCCAGATGGAACACGGGCTGAAACAGCGAGGCTTGCTTCAACAGGCCATCCACCAGTTCCTGGCCGGTACAGCTAGGAATCCCCGGAACATCGTAAATGGGCTTTTCCGGATACAGCTCGGCACATTGCCCGCCCACCTTGGCCATGGAATCAATCAGCTGGCATTTCAAACCCAGGTGGCCGCACTCAAAAGCAGCAAAAAGTGCCACTGGCCCGGCCCCGATAATGACCACATCGGTTTCGGAAACACCGGGCGCAGCAGCAAAGGACGCTAAGTTCACAGGATCACTCACCGCGGCATCATATAAACGTTGAAATTTCTTCCAGGGACTTTTTCCATTTGGCGTACTTCGGAACCACTGCGTCCTCGGCAGGGTAACCTGTCACCAGCAGGATGAACGGGCGCTCGGTTTCGGGGCGGCCCAGGATCTCGTTGAGAAACTCCATGGGTTTCGGCGTGTGCGTCAGCGTGCTCAGGCCGGCGGCATGCAGCGCATTGATCAGGAATCCACTGGCGATACCCACCGACTCGGGCACGTAGTAGTTCTTGCGCCTGCCGCCATTTTCGTCAATGCCACGGCGCTGGGCGAATATGGCGATCAGCCAGGGCGCGATGTCGAGGTATGGCTTGTGCGCATCGGTACCAATCTTCTCCAGGTGGTCGAGCCATTCTTCGCCGGCTTTGCCACCGTAGAAGCCTTGTTCCTCCTTCTCCGCGGCGACCCGAATGGCGTGCTTGACGCCTGGGTCGCTGATGGCGACAAAATGCCAGGGCTGATGGTTGGCTCCATTGGGCGCGGTGCCGGCCGCCAGAATGGCCTTTTCGATGATGTCGCGTGGCACTGGCCGGGGTGAATAATCACGCACGGTATGCCGACATTTGATCAGATCGTAATAATCGTTTACACGTTGGCGCATCTCGCTTTCTGAATAATCGAAGCGATCGGGAAGGGGAATCGGTTGATACTCTTTCATGAACCTCTGGTCTCCGCTTGGGGGTTACATTGCAGCACATATGGTAGTGCGTGAATTCAGGGAAAAAATCGCGATGTTTGTTTCAAATTAATGTTATTTACAAATATTTCTCTTAAAAATGCTTAAAAGAGGTATAGTTTCCCCAAACATTGCATGGAGAAAATTTCGTGCACAAGCGCATTCCTTTGCTCAGCCGAGTGGACAGAAACCTGATCCGGATACTGCAGGACAATGCCCGGACAACCCTGGCCGAAATGGCCGAGCAGGTACACTTGTCGATCTCGCAAACCCAGCGTCGACTCAAGCGCCTGGAGGAAGGTGGTGTGATACGCGGTTATTCCGCCCGCATCGACGCGGCCGCGGCGGGCCTGGGAGTAATGACCTTTGCCGAGGTGACTCTGAAAACCCAGACGACGGATTCGGCGGAGAAATTTCATAGGGCAATTCGCGATATCCCGCAGATCCTGGAATGCCATCGGGTCAGCGGAGATTGCGACTATCTGTTGAAGATCCTCTCTGCTGACCTGCAGGAATACTCACGCTTTGCCCAGACCACGCTGATGGCCATTCCAGAGGTGAATCGCCTGCGTTCACTAATCGTATTTGAATCGCCCAAGGACACGGCTACCGTTCCGGTTATGGCGGAAGGGCGCTGATTCTCGTTCAGCGACCCCGGTCCAGCAGGCCGCGTTTCTCGTGCTCACGAATCACGTTGCGACGGCCGTGTACATCAAGCTTGGCGAAGATTCGCTTGAGGTGGAACTTGACCGTGTTCTCGGAGATGAATAAATGGCGCGCAATTACCTTGTTGGATTTTCCTTCCAGCACCAGTCGCAGCACTTCCTCTTCACGCGCGCTAAACACCACGTGCTGGCTGGGGCGCGATGATAGTTTGCGCTGGATTTCGGCGGCAAACACCGCCAATTCGTCGCGCTCGCCGAGTGCATTGGCGATACGTCCCAGCATGCGGCGCATGCTGCCTTTGAATTCTGCTCCAAGCACCAGGAACGGCCGGATGAAACTACCCTCGTGAGCCTGCTGCAAAGCCGCCTGCAGCAGTGTGTCCGCGCGGGACTGGTTGCCTGCCGATGCATGCACCAGTGCCAATAGCGCATGCGCCTGGATATTTGCCGCGGTGCGTTCCGGCAAGTCCGCATCCTGCAGCAAGGACTCGATGGCTTCCACGGCTGTCAGCGGTTTGCCGATTGCGATTGAGTGCAGGGTCAGCGCCACTACTGTTGATTGGCGCATACGCCATGAGGGCATGGGCATGCGCACGCGCAAGGCCAGCAGGGAGGAAAGCTGATTGGCCGATTCGCCCTGGCCGGCAATGGCCGCGTACTCCACTTCGCAGGCGTCAATGGCTTGAATCAGTGCTGGAAGGTCGCGCGCGGCAGCCAAGATGCGTGC
This sequence comes from uncultured Gammaproteobacteria bacterium, assembly GCA_965652335.1. Lineage (GTDB taxonomy): Bacteria > Pseudomonadota > Gammaproteobacteria > Xanthomonadales > SZUA-36 > JAWXBM01. The sequence continues at coordinate 2,977 of CBFGWJ010000014.1, forward strand.
CTTGTCAATCACGCTGCGTACGGCGGGATGGCCGCTTTTCAGGTAGGCGCGACGGGCTTCCAGGTCCAGCAGCACCAAGTAGTGGTCCAGCCAGGATTCCGGTGGCATTTCGAAATTGCCGGTAGCGCCGGACGTACTGCTGCTGTTATCACTGTCACCGGCATCGATGAGGGCATCAGCCAGCAGTACGGATATGATCCGCTCCAGGCCGGTGTCGCCACCTGATACGTCCGCAGCAAGCTCTGAGGCGCGGCGCAAAGAGCGGACCGCCGCCAGCACATTCCCTTCGGCGCGCAGAATCTGGCTCTCATGCATGCACAGGTAGACCTCGCCCAAGCGGACATCGACGCGTGCGAACATTTGCGCCGCGCCTTCCAGCGCGCCGCGCGCCGCCGCAGTGTGCCCTTGCTGGTACTCGATGGCACAAAGGGTTGCCCGTGCATAGGCGCTCAGTCTGGGGTGGCTGACCGCACCATCCATCGCCAGCGCAGCCAGGTCCTGCTCAATGTGTTCAGGCGCTGAATCACCGCCGCAGGCGACCAGGTTGGCCATGACCAGCAGGGCGTCTGCGCGCAAGGAAGCATCGTCACCCTCGGGCCGGTCACGGCTGAAGTTTTGCGACGAGTCACGGGCGCAGGCATACAGGGCACGGGCACGGGCAAAATCTCCGCTTTTCATGCACAGAAAGGCCTGCGCCAACTCGATGCGTGGATGGCAGGCTGAAACTGATGGATCGATCAGTTCCAGCGTCGAACGCAGTACCGACAAACGCGCGGCCGCGGGCGCGGAAATATTCACCCATAGACGCATGCCCCCCGCCAGCTCAAGCAGTTCCGCGGTCCTGGCTACATCGCCAGCCCGGCGCGCATGATGTATGGCGTCTATCATGCGTCCCCGCTCTACGTAGAGATCAGAAGCCAGGCGATGCAGGCGTTGCACCTGTTCTTCACCGCTATGTGCCAGCCGCGAACGCAGGAATTCACCGAACATGGTATGAAACCGGAATTCGCTGCCCGCTGCGTCCAGCGGGACAATCAACAGGCCGTGGCTGACCAGCTGCTCGAGCACAGTCCAGCCATCACTGCGGCCGGACACGCGACTTATGGTGTCGCCGTTAAAGCTGTCCAGCACCGAGATGGCCAGCAGCAATTCCTGGTGGTCGCCAGGCAGTTGACGGAACATCTGCTCGGTGAGGTAGTCGGTCAGCGCCGTTGAGGCGCCGGTAAAGCGCATGACCTCATCCACGTCGCGACCACCCTTTTCCAGCCACTGTTTGGCGAGCTGCAATGCCACTGGCCAGCCTTCGGTTCTCTCGAACAGGGTGTGAGCGGTGCGCTCATCGACTGAACCTGACAACAACTTGCGTGCTTCGCGTTCAGTAAACCGCAGTTCCGGTTCACCCAGGATGAGGAGTTGGCCGCGCGCATTCAGCATGGGCAGGTTGAAAGAAGCTTCCTGGCGTGTGGCGATCACCAGGTGCATGCTGGCGGGCATGGACTTGATCAGCAATTTGACCAGTGACTGCATGGCTTCACCGGAAACGCGATCGGCTTCATCCAGTATCAGCAGGACCCGTTGACTGACGCGTTCGATTTCTTCCAGCAACAAATCCAGGGCAGTGGTGGCATCAAAAGAGCCGAAGTCCGCCGGCAGGGCAGTGTCAAGGTCCAGTGTGGCCCGCATCATTTCGAGGAATTGGTGGGGATCGCAGTCGCCCGGGTCCAGCGTCAGCCAGCCCACACGGCAGCCCCTGGCCAGCAAACGTTGTCGCCATTGCGCCAGCAGCGTAGTTTTGCCGTAGCCCGCGCGTGCTTTGAGCAGTGTGACTTGCCGGTCACGACCGTCTTCGAGCAGATCCAGCAGGTGTTCGCGCGCAGTAACGGAAATTCGCTGCACGGGTGGCTCAATCCTGGCTCGAAGCAAACGCGGCAAATGCTGGCCACCCGCAGGAATCCTGCCGGTGGAGTCAACGCTGGAGGCTTTACGCCGGCCTGGCTGTGAGCGGTTCACTTCATTGCATGGTCAGCTTCGTGATTTGGCCTGCCTGCAGGATCATGTCGATGTGTTGGCCCTGGTCCTGCAAACAGGAAAGGTCACGCGAAATATCGCCATCCACCCCCAGCAGGTCAGCGATCGCCCCCGGCCGCACAACACCGAGCTTGCCGCTCTGGTTCAGCAATGCGGCATTTTCCGAAGTGGCGGAGCGCAGTACCGACCAGCTATCCTGGACTTCACAGCGCAGCATCAGTTCCATGGATTGCCGCTCGTGGAATGAACCAATCAGATCCGTGCCAAAACCGATACGAACTCCGGCTTCAAGCGCCGCGGTAATGGCATTCATTCCGGCCACTTCGACCTCCTTTACCTTGTCCAGAATCGCTTGAGGCATGCCCATCGCCGCACCATCGCGTACCAGGGCATTGTAGGTTATCAGGGTTGGCACCAGGAAAGCCTGTTTTTCAGCCATCTTGCGGGCGGTTGGCAGGTTGAGGAAGTTGCCGTGTTCAATGGAGCGGACTCCGAGATCCAGAGACCGGCTGATGGAATCGTCGGTATAGGCATGTGCCATGACGTAGGTGTCGAGCCGGGCAGCTTCTGTGACGGCTATCTGGATTTCCTCGTCACAGAACTGCAGCATGTTGATCGGGTCGGTGGGTGAAACCACCCCGCCCGAAGCAAAGATTTTGATCTGTGCAGCGCCAGCCCGCAGTTCTTCGCGGGTTGCCAGGCGCATGGCGTCCGGCCCGTCGACCAGTCGCGCCATTCGGCTGGATTGGCCACAACCACAGGGCGATACTTCGGTGCGTTTGCGCATGTCGCCATGCCCGCCGGTCTGGCTCAGCACGCGACCGGATATGAACAGGCGCGGGCCTTGAATCAGGCCGGCCTGAATGGCCATGCAGAAACCGTAATCGGCGCCGCCGGCATCGCGGATGGTGGTGAAGCCACGGGCCAGGGCATTCTCGAGATTGACGCGGGCTTTCTGCGCCAGGAAGCTGGATGGCATCAGGTCCACCCCATGCAGGTCGAGGTCCACCAGCATGGCGTGGAAATGAGCATCGATCAGGCCGGGCATCAGGGTGCGGCCGTTGAGATTGATTCGGCGTGCGGTGGCTGAGCGCAGCGGATTCTCGGAAATTTCGCTGATCAACTCGCCCTCGATCAGCACGTGACCTGGCTTGAGGGCCGATTCAACGCCATCAAAGATCAGCGCATTTTCGAGGATCAGGGTCATTGCGACCCGGTCTCCGTCGACTGGTCGTATCCGGGTACGCGCAGGGAGCGATCCATGCGCGGCGGGACCAAGTTGCCAAAGGCAATCAGGTAAGGCATCACTTCGACCTGTGCCCAGACGCCAGCCGGATAGTAGGGATCATCCGTGATGACCCTCAGCGCATCGGCGCTGCTGTTACCGCTCGCGATCAGGGCGCTGCCCACCACGCCGCTTTGGTCCTGCGCCAGCAGCACACCCGCCACCTGGTAGCGGTCTTCGATGCGGATGCAATACTGCAAATGCTCTTCCAGAAGCGATGTGCGCTTTTCCATCGCGTCGGGCGCGTCATGACAAACAATCAAATAGGAGTTGGTTGCGCTCATGAAGTGAGCCTCAAGCCGAATTCTTTCTCGGCCTGTTCCAGGGTGATATAGCCATTACGGAAATCCTCTTCCACCAACTCCCTCGGGCGCTCGGCCGGATCGCCGAAACCTGCGCCTTGTGCGGAAATGATGCGCACGACGTCACCTTTGACCAGCGGGAGGGCATCGGCCCTGCCCATGCGTTCCGGCGGGCGACCATCGCTGTAGATCACAAGCAACTCATTGCTGGAACCTTCGCGGCCATTTTCCAGTGGCCACGGCCTGTTGCTATGGCGGGAAAACATGGCAGTCAGTGATGCCTGTGGCCCGGTGATGCGATAGTCGAGAACGATGCCGCGGCCGCCGCAGTAGCGGCCCTCGCCGCCCGGGCCAGTGTTCAACGCGAGCTGGTCCACCTGGAGGCCGTAGCGTGATTCCGAAATTTCCACTGGGCAGTTGTAGGTATCGCCGTGCGCGCCACAGAACTGTGCGCTGGGGCCATCGTGGGTGGCGCTTGCGCCCCAGCCGCCAGGCTCCGGCTCAACCATGGCGAACGGCTGTCCATTGTCGGCGCGTATGCCTTGAAGGAATGTTCCATTCACACTGGCAAACGAGCCAGCCGGCAATACGCCGGGCACAAAATTGGCGAGCGCCTTCCACATCAGTTCCATGGTGGCAAGCGGTGGCTCATAGTAAAAGCCCACCGGATAAGGGGGTTCGGCAGCAAATCTCGAGCCCTTGTCGCAGATCAGCTTCAATGGACGGTAGTTACCGGCATTGACCGGTTCGTCCGGACTGGTAATGCACTTAAAGATGATCTGCACCAGCGACATCGTGGCCGCATAAGGCGCATTCACCGGCGCATGGGTCTGCATGGGATTGCCGCGCAGGTCCACCACGAATTCATCCGCGGAAATGGCAATCCGCATGCGGATTTCGCTGCCGTCTTCCAGCACATCGGTGGCGGTAAATTCACCGTGCGGCAGACGCTTCAGCGCATCGTAACTGAGCTTGGCGCCGTTCTCCAACATGCTGGTAACGGCATACTTGAAACAATCGAGGCCATACTTGGCCACCAGTTGCAGGATTTCGGATTCTCCATCCCGCAGCGTTGCGATTGCTGCCCAAAGATCGCCCGTGCAATCGTCCGGCGTGCGTGAATTGGCGCGGAGAATATCGATAATGCCCTGATTGATCCGTCCAGCTTCAAACAATTTCACCTCGGGAATCCACATGCCTTCCTGATACATATCGCGAGCCTGCGGCGACACGCTGCCTATGGCCATGCCGCCTACATCGCCCCAATGTCCCTTGTTTGCCACCCAGGCCACCAGTTCGTTCTCGGCGAAGATCGGCATGTATACGCCCATGTCGTTGGCGTGACTGGCGCCGCCGACATAGGAATTGTTGGTAATGAACATGTCGCCAGGGAATATGTTGCTGCCGTGCTTGGCCAGCATGGCTTTGACACCCGGTTCCAGCATGCCGACGAAACCGGGAATGCCCGCTCCCGGCACCAGCAGGTCACCGTTGCCATCGGTGACTGCCACGCCGAAATCCAGCACTTCATAAATCAGTGGAGTGAAAGCCGTGCGGCGCATGGTGGCAAACATTTCCATCGCCACCGCCTGCAGACTGCTGCGGATAATTTCTACGGTGATCGGATCATGTAACGTCTTCATGTCAGTCAATCTCGATGCAGATGTTGCCAAACCTGTCCAGGCTGACCTGGTTACCCGGCAGCACCAAGGTTGCAGAGCCTTCTTCCTCGATGATGGCCGGCCCCTGGAAAGTCATGCCTGGGCGAAGTTTCACGCGGTCGTAAACACTGGTCATCTGTATGCCGCCCACGTCGAAATCGACCTTGCGCTGGCCTTTCAGCGCGCTTTGGAGATCCTGCGATTCGGGCAGTTCGGGGAAGCGTATCTTGGGCACTTCACCGATGCCGATAAGGTGGAAGCCAATCACTTCCACCGGTTTGTCCAGGATGTAGGAATAGCGCTTCTCATATTCGCGGGCGAAATCGGCTTCCAGTACCTGCAAGCCATCCAGGCTGGTTGGTGGCAGCGGAAATTCCACCGCGTGGTCCTGGCCAACATAGCGCATCCGGATTAGCGGTTCGAACTGCATCTCTGCCCTCGCCACACCGTCTGCTTCCAGTCGATCGGATGCCAGTTGCTGCAGCGTGGCCAGCGATTTTTCGATCTCGTTGATCACGCCCGGCTGCAAAGGCAACACACGATCCAGGCGGAAATCCTGCCGTACATCCGACATCAGCATGCCCAGGGCCGAGAACACTGGCGAGAAAACAGGAATGATTACGCGTGGAATGCGCAGCTCGGTGGCGAGTGCAGTCGCGTGCATTGGGCCGCCACCGCCAAACGCCACCAGTGCAAAATCACGTGGGTCATAGCCGCGGCTCACCGAAACCAGTTTCAGCGCCTTGGTCATATTGTGGTTGGCAATGCGGATCACGCCACGGGCGGCCGCACTTGCATCCAACCCCAGCCGCTTGCCGAGGTTTTCAAAGGCAGCCTGTACCGCATCCATGTCCACGGCGTTGTCGCCGCCACTCAATAAGTCCGGGTCCAGACGGTGCAGCAAAAGATTGGCGTCAGTGGTGGTGGCCTGGTCTGTTTGCCGGCCATACGCTACCGGGCCAGGATTGGCGCCCACGCTTTTGGGGCCCACCTGCATGCGTCCGACCATGTCTATCCAGGCGATACTGCCACCGCCGTTACCGATTTCGACAATGTCCACCACCGGCGTCAGTATGGGGTAGCCGGCGCTGCGTTCGGTGCGTTCGATGAAATAGTTGGTGTCGATCTGTACCTGGCCGTTATCGATCAGGGCGCATTTGGCTGTCGTGCCACCGATGTCCAGCGCGAGTACATTCAGCGTATCGATGGTCCGCCCGATAGCGGCCGCCGCCAGCATGCCGCAGGCCGGACCGGATTCCACCAGGCTGATGGGCGTGCGCTTGGCTGTCTCAAAGGTAGTGACGCCGGCGTTGGATTGCATGACATAGGCTGACCCGTCGAACCCTTCATCGCCCAGCGCGTCCTCGAGTTTCTGCAGGTAGCGGGTGGTGATGGGTCGCACATAGGCATTGAGCACGGTGGTGTTGGTGCGTTCGTATTCCCGCCATTGCCGCACCACTTCGCTGGAAGCACTGACGGCAATTTCAGGCCACAGCCTTTCCAGTTCGCGGACCACCGCCTGTTCGTTCTCCGGGTTGACATAGGCATGCAGGAAACAGACTGCGATCGCTTCTACCCCTTCGCGCTTGAAGTCGGCGACGATTTCCGGCAGCTCGGCAAGCTCTGGCGCGGAGAGGATATTGCCGGAATGGTTGGTACGCTCGGTGATTTCGCGCCTGAGGTAGCGGGGGACAAAAGGCTCCGGCTTCTGGTATTGCAGGTTGAAAAGGTCAGGCCGGTTGCCGCGGGCAATTTCCAGCACATCACGGAAGCCCCGAGTAGTAATCAGCGCCGTTTTGGCCCCTTTGCGCTCGGTGAGTGCATTGATCACCACCGTTGCGCCGTGCAATATGGCCTCGACCTGGGCCAATGGTGTATTGCTGCGCCGTATCCCTTCCAGGATGCCGCGCTCAAAGTCGCCTGGCGTAGTATCGACTTTGAGTGAATCCAGCCCCACAATTTCGCCGCTGCGGCTATCGGTAGTGCATTTGACGATGTCGGTAAAAGTGCCCCCCACGTCGGAGGCCAGGCGGATGCGTGTGCTCATATGAGTGCATTCTGGGGAAATGCAGGATTGACGGCAACAGGTCAAAAGGACAGTTCGGGCGGGTAGGTGAATTCCGTGAATGGGTAGGCGACAGTGGAATTTTACGGTGCTAGCTTCGCTCCATCCAATCATGCCGGCCAGTCAAACCTGACTGACAACACCCGGCAAACAAACCAGGAGTGTGGCAGTCATGGTCTTTCATCTCGCGCGCTTTGCACATGTACCGGTGGGATTAATGTTGGCGCTCTGCGGATCAGCGCCCGTTCTGGCGCAAAATCTTGACCCCGCGCCCAATGAACCTGTGCTCGAGGAAGTCATAGTCTCCGCCACCAAGCGTGACACCATCGCCCGGGAAACACCCGTAGCCCTCACTGCATTTACTGAAGAAGACCTGGACGCAGCCGCCATCACCAAGCTGGACGAAATCGTCATGTTTACCCCCGGCTTGTATATTGGTGGTGACAATGGTTTCGGCTCCAACACCATGTCGATACGTGGCTTGGGTTCGCTCAATCTTTCCATCGGCGCCGATGAAGCCGTTGGCGTCTACATCGATGGCGTTTACCAGGGTCGGCCCTACGGTAACCAGTTCGAGTTCGTCGATGTTGCCCAGATCGAAGTGCTGCGCGGTCCGCAGGGCACTTTGTATGGCCGCAATGCCACGGGAGGCGCCATCCTCATGAACACGGTGAAGCCGTCCAAAGAAACCATACTGAAGGGTGACATTGGCTTTGGTAACTACTCCAGCTTCCGTGGCAGGGCCCTGGCCAGCGGCGCCATTGCCGGCAGTGATACGTACGGCAAGCTGGCGGTGGCCTACAACAGCATGGACGGCTGGGGCGACAACCCGCTGACCGGGGAGAAGGTCAACGGCTTCGATGACCTGTATGTTTCCGGTGCATTGCGCAAGGAAGTGGGTGAGGTGTGGGACCTGACACTGAGCGCCTATTACGGCAACCAGGACAACACCACTGCGGCCAACAATCCGCTGGATGACGTTCCCGACGACCAGTTCCCGGCCAATTTCCCCAACACCGCTGATCGCGAGTACAGCGGCATCACGCTGAACATCATCGGCAATTTTGAATCAGCCACATTCATTTCGACCACCGGCTATACGCAGGGCGAATCGGAGACCTGGACCACTTCGGGTAATGACGGCATCACCAATTTCATTGCGACCCGCGATACCGACCAGGTGTACCAGGAGTTCCGGCTGGCTTCCAACAGCGATGGCCGGTTTTCGTGGCTGGTGGCCGCCACCGGCTACATGGAATCTCCAACGGATTACACCAAGTTCGTCATCACCCCTCCAGCCGGCGGCCCGACCGGTTTCGGTATCGTGTTTGACAGCCGGCTGGAAACCACCTCCTACGCCGGCTTTGCCCAGTTTGGATTCGCCATTACCGATGATCTTGAAGTCACGGCCGGCGCCCGCTACACCGATGACAGGAAGAAGTGGACCAACTGTGGCAGCTTCGGCGGCTATGGCGATATCAATGACCCGATTGCCGACACGATCTGCGACAACAGCCTGTACAGCGAGACCCAGTCCTGGTCTGAAACCACACCCAGCCTGGTGCTGGACTACCGCTTCAGCGACACCGTGTTCGGCTACGCCAGCTATACGGAAGGTTTCCGTAGCGGCGGCTGGAACCAGACCACCCCGGTCAATCCGGCAATTCCGTACATTTCAGCATTCAATCCTGAATACGCAGATTCCTTTGAAGTAGGGTTTAAGGCCGAGTTGCTCGACGGACATATGCGCACGGACATCGCCATCTACTCGGCGGACTATGACGACCTTCAGGTGCGTACCGTTGACCCGATATACGCCCTTACCGGCGTGCAGAACGCGGGTGCTGCGGAAACCAGGGGTGTTGAGTTCCAGGCAGTATATGTTCCAACTGACGCGTGGAAATTCGCCACCAACATTACCTGGCAGGATGCGGAATACACCGAGTTCAATTATTTCGAGCTGACCGGAGAATACGTGGACCATGCTGGCAATACCATGAATAACGCCCCGGAATGGCAGCTGGGATTTTCCGCTGAGTACAACAGGCGCTTGTCCGGCGGCGGCACCCTGGCACCGCGTTTGGATGCGGGCTACATCACGGAAGTGTTTTTCAATGAAACCAATTCCTATCCTCACAATGCGCCGGGCCATGAAAACATCAACCTGTCCATGCTGTATACCAGCAAATCCGGGCAATGGGGCTGGCGGTTGTATGTCAACAATGCAACGGATGACAATTCACGCAGCTATACCTATCCTGGCCTGCATCCGGGCATAGTTGGAGCCTTGTATGTACTGCCGCGGACCTATGGCCTGCAGCTGATCTGGAACGACCTGTAGTCCAGGTGTCGATTGGCCAGGGGGCGTAGCTATGACGTAGTGGTGATTGGCGCAGGCGTTATCGGCCTGGCGTGCGCCCATGCACTGCAGCAATCCGGAGCTGCTGTGTGCGTGGTGGAGCGGCTCCTGCCAGGGAGCGGGGACTCCACGCGGACCGGCGGCGGTATCCGCCTGGCCCACGGTTCCGCCATCAATGTAGCCCTCACCAGGCTGAGCTTGCCAACCTGGCAGAACTTTGCCGCCCTGTTTGGTGTTGATCCGCAGTATCACAATACCGGGCATCTGTTCCTGTCCCAACGGGCAGCTGATTCACAGACTGCGTACTGCGGGACCACCTGCCAACTCGACCTTGCGGATGTTCAGTCCGGGTGGCCGCGACTCAGGCACCTCCACTTCGCCACTGCTCACTACTGTGAAACGGGCGGGTACCTGGATCACTCCAGGGTGATCCAGGGCTACCAGGAAACATTGTTGCGCAACGGTGTGGATATCCGGTGCCCTGTTGAAGTTGACGGCCTGTTGATGGATGCTGCTCAGCAGCACGTGCATGGCGTCAGGACGAAACAGGGGGATTTTTCTGCAGCCCTGGTGGTGAATGCTGCCGGTGCGAGCGCGGCCAGGGTGGCCGCATTGGCCGGACTGTCCATTCCGTTCCGCGCACGCCGCCATGAATTGCTGATCGTGCGCGCTGACATGGCAGGTCCCGTGGACACACCCTGGCTGATCGATGTGGACAGGCAGGTGCACCTTCGTCCCGATGGAACCGGCCGAGCTCTGATGGGCGGCTTTCTCGGCCGGGATGAAACAGTCGACCCTGAGCAGTACGCCCGGGACAACGACCGGGTTTGGGCTCGCGAAGTTCGCATCGCAGCCGCCAAGGCATTTGGGCTCACCGACAGGAATTGCAAAATCATAACCGGCTGGGCCGGTTTGTATCCCGGCACACTGGACTATCTGCCAGTGCTGGAGCTATCCATGCCCGGCCTGGTCACCGCAGCAGGATTTTCGGGCACTGGCCTCATGCATGCGCCCGCCATTGGCGACATTGTCAATTCATTGGCCCAGGGCAAAAACTTTCCACAACTGGACGTCACCGGCCTGTCCGCGCAACGCTTCAAGTCGCAAACCGGAGTGGCTGAATCAACCGGATTCTGACCCTGTTCGGGCTGGTCATCACCCCGGTGTTCTACGTGGCGCTGCGCAGGCGGCGCAGGGCGGTTCAAAAGGGCAATTGAAGCCAGCTTTAGTCCGCCCCGTTCCACACCCGGCCAGGGAGAACTCACTCTGGATACGATGCGCCGCCTGAAGGCATCGTCAACAGCGAAGGCACGAACCGGTTGGCTGGAGTCCGTTACTTTGTAGAATAGCCGCACCATGAGGGAATTCTTCAAGAATCTGTTGTCCGCCCAGGGTATCGAGCTCACCTTGATGCAATCCACCCTGTCGATTCTGGCCGTCATCGTCGTCACCGGCCTGCTGGTTCACTGGTTGCTGCACCGCGTGATCAGGGGCATGGTCAGGAGGCTGACGCACCAGGGCGAAAGCATCTGGGGCGAAATCCTGTTTGAGGACAAGCTGTTCCGGCGCATGGCGCTGACGCTGCAGTGCACCATCATCTACCTGCAGGCGGTGTTGTGGCTCAGGCCTGAGGCACTGATGCGCACCTGGCTGCAAACCCTGGCCCTGCTGCTGATACTGCTGTTCCTGTTGCTGACCTCCTTTTCACTGCTGGATGCCGTTGGCCGCATCATGCAGCGCAGCCAAAGCTCGCAGAGCCTGCCGTTGCGGGGTGTCTCGCAGGCCCTGAAGCTGGTTTTCGCGGTGGTTGCCATCGTCCTGATGGTGGCCGTTGTCATCGATCGCTCACCACTGCTGATCATCAGCGGACTCGGCGCCATGACGGCGGTGATCATGCTGGTGTTCAAGGATGCCATTCTCGGCCTGGTTGCGGGCATCCAGCTGTCCACCAACGACATGCTGCATGTGGGCGACTGGCTGGACATGCCGGCCTACGGCGCGGATGGTGATGTGATCGAAATCGGCCTCACCACGGTGAAGGTGCAGAACTGGGACAAGACCATCACCAACATACCCAGCTACGCGCTGATTTCAGGATCCTTCAAGAACTGGCAGGGCATGACCCGTTCCGGCGGCCGGCGCATCAAGCGGGCGATTCATATCGATGTGACCAGCGTTCGGTTCATGGACCGGGAACTGATTGCACGGCTGGGGAAAGCCAGCCTGCTGGCGCCTTACCTGGATGAAAAAGGCCGTGAACTGGAAACCTACAACCAGGCGAAAAAGTACAACATGGAGCTGGGTATCAACGGCCGCCGGCTGACCAATATAGGCACCTTGCGCGCGTATCTGTTGAACTATCTGCGGGAGCATCCCGATATTCACCAGGGCATGACCCTGATGGTGCGCCAGCTTGCGGCCGAGGACAAAGGCATTCCGCTGGAAATCTATGCCTTCACCAACACCACGGCCTGGGCGGAGTACGAGCGGATCCAGAGCGATATCTTTGATCACATCTACGCCATCGTCGGTGATTTTGACCTGCGCATTCACCAGTCGCCGGGCAGCGCCGATCTTCGCTTGTTGGGCGATGCCCTGAGGGACGACAAGGCGAAACGCGGCGACGCGGCCTGAGGGCACACCTTACTTCGGGAAACAGGCAACTAGCCCCTCAACACATGATCCACGATCACCTCTGCCGCCGCTTCCGCGCTGAGGGCCGTCGTATCGATATGGATCTCCGGGTTTTCCGGTGGCTCGTAGGGTGAATCGATGCCGGTGAAGTTCTTCAGTTGCCCGGCGCGGGCTTTCTTGTACAGGCCTTTGACGTCGCGCTGTTCAGCTATTGCCAATGGGGTGTCGACGTGGATTTCGATGAACTCGCCCGGGGGCAGCATCTTCCTGACCATTTCCCGCTCGCTGCGGAACGGAGAGATAAAGGCGGTGAGCACGATCAGTCCGGCATCGGCCATCAGTTTCGCTACCTCACCCACACGGCGGATGTTCTCCACCCGGTCGGCATCGGTGAAGCCGAGATCGCGGTTCAGGCCGTGGCGGATGTTGTCGCCGTCCAGCAGGAAGCTGTGCTTGCCCAGCGCGTGCAGTTTCTTTTCCACCAGGTTGGCGATGGTGGACTTGCCCGAACCGG
>CBFGWJ010000015.1:0-15238 GCA_965652335.1 uncultured Gammaproteobacteria bacterium
CGTGCTGATCACTGCTTCGTGCGCGGAGCGCCCCTGGTTGATTCGAACACCCAATGATCCATCAATGTGTCCCTGGAAGCTGCCGCCGCAGCTGTTGAATACCAGCCCAAAGGCGTTCCAGGTTTTTGCCCGGTCAAGCTTCAGCAAGCGGCAGGCAACCGCCGCTGCACCAAAAGGCACGCAAATACCGGTAGGATCAAAACCATCGTAAGCAGATTCGTTGAGATTCATGCGGACTGCCACTTCGGCGCCGACGATCAGCGCGGACAGGAATTCCTCACCTGAACAGCCGCCGGCCAGCTCTGCACAGGCCAGAGCGGTGGGAATGGTGGATGAGCCGATGTGCGGACCTGGAGCGATAGCGTCACAAAAATCCAGTGCGCGGGACATGGCCGAATTCACGAACACCGCGTTCTGCGCCGGCAGGCTGCCGCCATGCAGCAGTACAGACGCTTCCGGCTTGCCGCCCTGGGACTGGAAAAAGGCATTAAGCTCCAGGCAACCATCGGACCGGGCACCGGCGATGGTGGTACCGATATCCGCCAGGATCATGGTTTTTACCGCTTCGACCGCCCTGGCTGGAATATCTTCAAATGCGGTATTCGAGACGTAATCAACCAACTGCCTCTCAAATTTCATGCAGAAGTTCCCCGGTCACCTGGTTCTTGTTTGATTCTAACGCCCCATTCGAATGTGATTGAACCGGAACGTGAGCCGGTTGCTGTGCCGCAGCTGGCGTCATGGCAGGTCAGGCCCTGGCTTACTCGCTGTCCCGGTGGTCCTTACGGAAAATCTGGGCCTGCACATCCTTCTCCGGCACTGGAAGTTCGGTAACTGTCAGCCGGTGCCGAAATTTCCAGGCACCGTCAATTCTGACCAGTTTATCCTCATAATGCCCGGAGCGGGCAGCAACCGGAGTTCCTTCCTTGCCTTCGATCACCCACGTCCAGTTTGACCTGGAAGTGGCGGTGTCGCCGTCAACGTGGATGATGAAATCGGACATGATGTGATAGTCGTTACCAAAACTTCCCGGTTCCACCCGCTTGAACACCGTGTCGAGCATGGCGTAAATTCCGGCCGGTCCGGTGGCTGAGCCAATTCCGCCTTCCCATACTCCATCTTCGGAAAACAGCTTTGAATATCCGGCAAGGTCCTTTTCGTCCAGCAGGTGCCCGTAGGTTACCAGCAGGTCCCGAATGGCTTCCCGGTCCTCGAGCAACTGCAAGCGGGCTTCCAGGGCAGCCAGCTTCGCGGAATCATCGGCGTATGACGGGCTGGCCAGGGCACACAGACCTGCCAGCAAAACTGCAATCGAAAGATGCTTTGAAATCTGCCTGGTCATCAACTTCTCCACTGCTAGAGCCGGCCTCATGAGGTCTGAAGTGTGTCGCGGATTCACGCAAAACCGGCGTTGGATCAGGGCCGCTGCATACGGCTGTAACTGCAGAACAATAGGCCTTATCAAGGCCTGGAACTTTATCAATAGCGCCATGCGGAATTTACCTAAAATGCACTATTAATTACTCTTTGGTAACTACTTGCCCGGCGCGGAAATTCAGGTTACTTCAGTCATCCTTCAAGACGGTGAATTTCTCTTCACAGAGCTTTGACAAAGCATAATCATTAGGACATAGTTCCGGATTGAATACTCCCTGATTTGGCATTTTGATTCTAGGACGTACATTATTGGTTCAGGCATTTTGAGCCAGACGCGATAGGTTCCGAATACTGCCGAATCCATATGCACTGACACCTTGAGCACAACCCTACTGAACATTAATTGAACAAGAGCGAAATCCATTTATGAACAAACCTGACATCGGCTTCATCGGGCTCGGCATCATGGGCGAGCCTATGGCCGGACACATTGCCAGCGCCGGTTACCGCGTGACCGCATATGACGTTGACCGCGACATCTGTGACAAGGTGGCGAGGAACCATCCCGGAATCCAGATCAAGGATTCTCCCCGCGCAGTGGCTGAAGCCTCGGAGATCGTCGTCACGATGCTGCCGTCCGGAAAATATGTCCGGGATGTTGCGCTGGGCGAAAACGGGCTGGTGCACGGATTGCGCGCCGGAGCCGTATTGCTGGACACTTCTTCCTGCGAGCCCTGGATGACCCAGGAAACCGCCGCTGCGTTGGCCGAAAAAGGCATCAGCATGGTGGATGCGCCGGTTTCCGGTGCGCAGATCGGCGCCATCCAGGCGCAACTGGTGTTCATGGTAGGCGGCGATGACGATGCCATCGCCCGCATCAGGCCTTTACTGGACATCATGGGCCAGCAAGTCTTTCACCTCGGGCCGGTGGGCGCCGGCCACGCGATGAAATGCATCAACAACCTGATCACGGCTGTTACGCTCCTGGCCACCGCCGAAGGCCTTACCATCGGCAAGAAATTCGGACTGGATCCGGAGGTGATGGTGGATGTGCTGAACGTTTCCACCGGCGGGTCCTGGGTAGCAAAAACCCACATCAAGCAGCGCATCACCAACCGCAAGTTTGACGACCCGTTCAAACTGGGGTTGATGGTGAAAGACATTGAAATCGCCATGAAGCTGGCACGCGACCTCGACTTGAGGCTCAAGCTCACCAGCCTCAACGAAGCGCTGTGGACTGAGGCGCGGGAGCACGAAGGCGCCGAAATGAGCGTAAGCAACCTGGTGCGCTGGCTCGAGCAAACCACCGGGGTGGAAATCAGCGCCGGCAATCGGGAATAGGGTTCGGCCGGGCTCAACAGAGCCTGGCGGCACAACGGCTGATAAACCCGTGTCTGCACGGCACTTTGCAGTGCCAGCAAGCAAGATGCCTTACAGCAGCGAAACCACCATGGAGCGATTTGCTGGATGAACAACCGTCACGGGTTGGCCTGAAGCTCGCTTTTATCCAGGGTTGCCAGGCCTACACCGGTCGCTCCCAGCCCGTCACCGGTGTAAAACATCCACAACTGCTCGCCCATGTCGACCACGCTGACATAGGTGTGGCTGTTCTCATCAAAACCACCGGGGGTCAGGGGCATGATGGGCTGGTCGGCATATCGGGTCCAGGTGATCCCGTCGTCGCTGCGGGCATATTCGATACGATAGCTGCCATGCCCCGAACCGGTACGCTTGGCACCCTCGGCGGAAAGCCCGCTGTCGCCCGCCCCGGGCGGATTCGGCCGCGAACCGGGTTCCTTGTCGTACACCCCCAACCACATGTGGTAAACGCCATCCAGCTTCAGTACGTACGGCCTGGCGAGGCAGGCCTCATAGGGCTCCGTGGCATCTTCACGCGCCAGCAACGCCGGCTCATCCAGCTTGGTCCAGTGTAGCCCATCGGAGGAGCGCGCTGCGCCAATGTGTAATATGCCCTGGTTGATGTCGCCAAACCGCAGGTACTTGCCGGCCGCGGTGTACCACATGCGGTAGTCGTTCTCGCCCTCGCGGATTACCGCCGCGGACGGAATGGCGCCGGAATCGAAGCTGCCGGGCGGCCCGGACGGAATGGTGTCTTCATTCACCACTTCCCAGGTAAGCCCCTGGTCGTGGCTGACCGCGGTTCCCAGCCGGTTCAGCAGCTCCTGCTTCAGTGGCCAGTTGCCGCCCCAACTGCCGTAGTACATCAGCCAGGGGCCGTCATCGCGGGGCAAGACATAGGGAAAGCCCGCGCCGATATCACGAATGGTGGAGGAAGCGTCGCGGCCAACCATGGGCTGGTCAGATATCACCTTCCACACAAACGGATTGGCGGGATCGCTTTCGGCCGCGATGATGACCTGATTGCCACGCATCCAGGGCGGGCCGTCATCGGCCACCCAGATATAGGCGCGCAGGCGTCCATCCTTCAGCCGGATCACAGACGGAGAAGAAACGAATTTGGAAGACTTCTCACCGGCAAATCCCAGCGGGAAAACCAGTCCGCGCTTGATCCAGTTCTGCTGCAGGGGCTCATCGGTGACAAGGGTCGCCGCCCATGCGGCAGGCGCGCCGCCGAGAAACAGCAAACCTGCCAGGCAGGAACCGAGCAAACTTGGACGCAGCATGAGTAATTACCCCGAGAGATTGAGTTGAAGAATCCTGTTCGAGCGGATACCTGATCAAATTGGCCAGCGGCATCAGTATGTGACGTGGCCGCCAGGGAATTTATTACGGGAACGACAGCTGTTTTGACCATGGGCGCACAAGCCCACGTTGCGCAAGACTCCTTCCGGTGGTCTGCCCGGTGATCTGCCCGGTGATCAGGGAAAGGACGCTGAACCGCTGCCCGCATCGTTGTAGTAACTCAGGCCCATCAACGCCTGCTTGCGGTATTCGCGAGCATTGATGCCATACTCTTCCTTGAACACCCGGGCGAAGTGAGCGGAACTGTTGAAGCCCCAGTTGAAGGCAATTTCGGTGATGCTGCGATTCAGCCACGCCGGATCCGCCAGCTGCTTTTTGCAGCCGTCCAGGCGTTTGCGCCGGATGTATTTGGAAACGGTGCAGTCTTCTTCCGCGAACAACCGCTGGATGTAGCGTACGGAAATTCCGCACTGTTTCGCCAGCTCGCTCAGGCTCAGATCCGGCATGTGGATGTTCTGGTCGATCACCTGCCTGATCCTTTCCTGCTTGGCCATCACGTCGGCGTTCTGCACTTCCGGCGAATGTGCATTCAGCTGGCAGCAGGTGGACAGTATGCCCAGCAGGTTGTTGGCCAGCTCGGCGCCTATTTCATCGAAATTGTCGGAATCGGCATACTCCCACATGGTCAGCAGCAGGTAGGAAACGATTTTTGAAAAGCCGGTTTTGCCGGAGAAACGCGCACCTACAGCCAGTTCCGGCTCGGGAATGTATTTCCGCAGCAGGTCGGCTGGCACCGTCAGGCCGATGGTGGTGTAGGGCTGCTTGGTGGTCATGGTGGACGAAATCGCGGAGTCCGTGACGGTTACGTCGCCAGGCTCGAGTATCGTGGTTTTGTTGTTGATGACAACCGTGTGACGCCGGTTGGAAATGTAAATGTTGTAAGGATGGTCCGGCGTACTGCCACAGGGCTTGGCTGAATTGGTGACTTCCGCCTGCGACACCGTGGCCTGGGAAAGCGTCAGCTGACCCAGCGGCACGGATTTCAGCACCATGCGAAAATCAGAAGAGCCAACCGGGGTGACTTCCCAGTCATGCCCGAAAACTTCCTGCATGGCATTTTGAACGTTTGACTGCCTTGAATTTGATCCACGCGGACCAATGGTATAAGTCAACATTTCAATTTTCCTGTGTGCGTCGAGTTTGGTTCTGGCCAGAATCGGATTCGAATTTCCGGCCCGGACTGTCTCGATCAGTGAGGCTGTCCGCGATACCGGAAAGCTCTCTTGGCGGCAGGCACGGAGCGTACTTTCCCGGCCGCCTGCTTTTGTAAACCGACAACAACATACCGCGAAATCCGGAAAAATACTACTTGGCCCCGCAGCCGACCATGAAGCGCCCCGCAATTGACCAAAACTGCACAGAAAAGTACGGACGGGCACGCCAGGTCATTGAAAAATCAAGCCCGAACAAATCCTGCCGGGGCCAGAAAGCGCCCAGTCGACGGTCGGAAATATTCAAGTAGATTTGCCCACAGTGGCAGAAATAGTCAAGAAAGCCCGACACTCCTGCTGGCAGGCTATAGCCTAATTTCGAACCTGACGGCGACTATGGAGTTCGCAGGAGTTGGCCATGCAACAATGTCGTTTACCCGGCCTGGCAGTAACGGCGGCTTTGTGGCTGCTGCCCGCTGGTGCGTGGGGCGATCCTGCGGAGGAGTGTTCTGAACCGAACGAGATCCTGGTGGCGGAATATTACGACCTTGCCATCAACCGGAAGGACTTCGCCGCCGCCTCGGAATTCATGGGCGACGAATACATCCAGCACAACCCCGCCGCGCCGGATGGCCCGGAAGGGCTGAGGGAGTTTATCGGCTACCTCCGGGAAAACCTGCCGGACTACCACAGCGAAATCAAGCGCTGTTTCAGCGATGGTGACTTTGTCATCCTGCATGTGCACAACAAGCCCACTCCGGACGCCGTCGGCAAGGCCATCGTGGATATCTTCCGGCTGGAGGGCGGCAAGGTAGTTGAGCACTGGGATGTGATCCAGGACATTCCGGAAGATCCGAAAAACGACAACACGATGTTTTGACGGCCAGCTTGTCCGGCTCGCAACCGGCACTTTGGCCCCAGGGTTTGCGCAGTGCATTTCTGGTCAAGCACAACAGGCGTTTACGGTAAAAATTTGGCGCCAGAATCATGATAATCAAAGGATTCCAGTCGAAATTCCGTGCCAGGAGATGGCCAGCGCCGCCGACAGCCAATATGTCCGGCCTGCCTGCCAGACCCGGGTGCCGGACCCGGACCCCCAACCTGGGGCCAGGCACTCACCTCCGGCTGGAGCCGGTAATCGGCTGAACCCGTCAACATGCAACTCCCGGAACTGAGATGGACAAACTGACACGCAGACAACTCGTAAGCACCGCCGGCCTGGCGGCCCTGGCTCCGGCCCTGGCCCAGGCACATGCAGGCGGAGATGAAGAGAAACCCGCCTATGCCGGCGCCGACCGCTCCAGGGCGCCACGTGCCACGCGCCGGGCGAAAGACCTGACCGAGGATGAACTCGATGCCATGTTCGACCGCTGTAACAATGCCGGTCGCTGGGGTGCCGATGATGAACTGGGTACGCTCAACTACATCACGCCCGGCAAGCGCGTGGCGGCAGCCCGGCTGGTGCAAACCGGCGAGGTGGTTTCGGCCGGGCGCGACCTCTCCACGGCGCAAAGCAAGGTCGATCCCAGGCCACTGCAGCACATTGTCATGTACAACGGCGGCGGGGCCGGCATCAGCGATTACTTTTCCATCGCCCCGCACGGCATGACGGTTACGCATCTTGATGCGCTGTGTCATTTCTCGGTGGACGACAAGCTCTACAACAACCGCAAGCGCTCCGACACCGTTACCGCGGCCGGAGCCAAGTGGGGCTCGGTATATGCCATGCGCGATGGCATCTTCACCCGTGGCGTGCTGCTGGACGTTGCCGGGGCGCGTGGCGTGAACTGGTATGAATCCGACGAATACGTCACCGCGGCAGACCTGGACGCGGCCGAAAAGCGCCAGAACATCAAGGTGGGTTCAGGTGACGTGATCTTCATCCGCACCGGCATGGAACGCATGGAGAAGGAAGTTGGCCTGCAGGACGTCTATCCGCGGGCCGGGCTGCATGCGGAATGCGTTGAATGGATGCATCAACGCGAAGTTGCCGCCTGGGGTGGCGACTGCATCGAGAAGCTGCCCTACCCGAGTGACCACCTCACCTCCCCCGTGCATATGATCGGGCTGGTGGCGATGGGCATGCCCATATTCGACTGGCCTGCCCTGGTGGAACTCACCGCGGCCTGTGAGCGCATGAACCGCTGGGATTTCCTGCTCACCACCGCACCCTGGCGGGTGCCCGGCGGAACTTCCTCGCCGATCAACCCGCTGTGTACTTTTTAACCCCGAACTGGCAACTGAACTGGCCACCAGACTTGCGCCAACCCGACAGAAATACGTGAACCCAGGAGACAGAAAGAGTGAATGATTCAAAGCCACAGTCGCTGCAGGACCTGATCGATACCAGCGGCAACATCGTTGAAGTGCTGCGCAATGCGCAGAACCCGGCCTATATCGTGCCGGTGGTGTCGTCGGAGTTTTCCAGCTGGCGCCTGGAACAGAAAGCCTGGCGGGAAACCGCGGTACTGTTCGACCAGTCGCACCACATGGACAACGTGATCATTCGCGGCCCCGATGCACTGCAGCTGATCAGCGACACCGCCATCAACAGTGTAGCCAACTTCAAGGTTGACCTGGCCAAGCAGTACGTGCCGGTAAATGAAGACGGCTACGTGATCGGTGACGGCATCCTGTTCCGCGAGAACGAAGAGGAATTCCTGTTCGTGGGCCGCGGCCAGGCCGGCAACTGGCTGCGTTACCACGGCGAAACCGGCGGATACGCCAACCTGGAAATCGAAACCGACCCGCGCTCGCCGATGAATCCCATGGGCCAGCCGGTGGACCGCAAGTACTTCCGTTTCCAGATCCAGGGGCCCAATGCCTGGGCCATCATTGACAAGCTCAATGGCTCGCCCCTGGAGCAGCTGAAGTTTTTCCACATGTCGCACATGAACATCGCCGGCGAGCGCGTACGCACCCTGCGCCATGGCATGTCCGGCGTGCCCGGACTGGAACTGTGGGGGCCACGCCACGCTTACAGCAAAGTTCGCGAGGCTATCGTTGCAGCGGGCGAGGAGTTCGGCCTGCGCCCCTGCGGCGGCCGCGCCTATCCCACCAACACGCTGGAGTCCGGCTGGATTCCCGACCCGGTACCGGCGATCTACACCGGCGAGAACCTGCGGGCTTACCGCGAATGGCTGCCCGCCAAAGGCATTGAAGGCAATAACGCCATCGCCGGCAGTTTCGTGTCCGACAACATCGAGGATTACTATCTCACGCCCTGGGAACTCGGCTACGGCAATTTCATCAAGTACGACCACGACTTCATCGGCCGTTCGGCACTGGAGAAGATGGATGTGGCGGCGCAGCGCAGGAAAGTCACGCTGGCCTGGAACCAGGAAGACCTGATGAGCATCTTCACTTCGATGCTGAATCCGCCAGGCACCGGCTACAAGTATTTCGACCTGCCGCTGGCGAACTATGGGTATTTCAACTTCGACTCGGTGGTGAACAAGGATGGCAAGCACGTCGGCTTCTCGATGTGGACCGGCTACAGCGAAAACGAGCGCACCGCCCTGTCGCTGGCCACCATCGACCCGGACATCGCCATCGGCACCGAAGTTGGCGTGGTTTGGGGCGAGCCGGACGGCGGCAGCCGCAAAGCCACCGTGGAGCGTCACCAGCAGTTCACCGTGCGCGCCATCGTCAGCCCGGCACCGTATTCGGTAGTGGCCCGCGAGCAGTACGTGGATACCGGCTGGCGGGCTGCATCGTCCTGAGTGCAATTACAGGCCGGGGCCCGTTTGGCGGGCCCCGGCCTGGCCGCAGTTGATTTGGAACCGGCACGGCAAGAAGGAGGAACCATGAAGACACCGCTTCACACCGCAGTCATTCTGGCCGGGCTGAACCTGGCATGTTTGGCCCTGACCAGTACCGATGCTTGCGCCCAGGCCGTGATGCGCGGTGATGGCCCGGCGCCGGAAGCCCAGCCGTTCCGCATCAACAGGGCTGATGCCGGCCTCGATGCCATCGTCGCGCCGGATGCCGAACTGGAACTGATGGCCGATGGCTTTGGCCTGAATGAAGGGCCGGTGTGGGTGCGGGATGGCGGCGAGGGCTATTTGATCGTCAGCGGCCTGATCGACAACGCGCTGTACAGGATCACGCCCGACAAGCAGGTATCGGTGTACATGGAATACGCCGGTTACAGCGGTGACAACATCAACAATGTGGGCACCCAGACCCGCAGCGGCCGCGCCCATGTGCTGTTGATCGGCCCCGGCTGCGCGACGCTTGACCCGCAGAACCGCCTGGTGTGGTGCGCCATGCAGGACCTGGCCATCAAGCGCGAAGAGCCGGACGGCAGCATCACCACGGTGGCCGACAACCATGAGGGCAAGAGTTTTAGTGGCCCGAATGACCTCACGGTTAAATCCAACGGTTCGATCTACTTCACCGACAACGATTACGGGCTGCGAGATGCCGGCAACAGCCCGCTGAAACAGATGCCCAACGGCATCTGGCTGGTCAAGGATGGCAAGACACACCGCCTGCTGACGCGCACCGCGCTGGGCGGGCCACCCAATGGCATCGCGCTCTCGGAAGACGAGAAGTACCTGTACCTGACGGCCGGGCCGAAGATCATGCGATACGAGATCAGGCCTGACGACACCATCAACCCGACGGCCACACTTTTTGCTTCAGGCGAAGGTATTGGCGATGGCATGAAAGTGGACAAGAAGGGCAATGTCTATTCCAGCGGCGGCGCGGGGCCCGGCATCGTCCGCATCACCGCCAAAGACGGCACCTTTCTCGGTTCGCTGCACCTGCCCATCTACGGCAAGGAACCGAAGAAGCAGATCTGCGCCACCAACCTGGGTTTTGGCGACAACGATGGCAAGGCCCTGTACATCACCGCCTGTGACGCGGTTTACAGAATCCGCCTTGAAGCCGAGGGCATCCTTCCCGGCAAGGCCCCCTGAACCCGCTATCCCACCAGGCATCCCACCGGAGCATTCCGCATGAGCAGGAAATACGACATGACCATTGGCGGACAATCTGTCGCCGCCGAGCACTACCGTGAGATCCGCAATCCGGCCAATACCGACGAGGTGGTTGGCCTGGCGCCGGTGGGCACCATGGAACACCTGGAAGCCGCGGTGGCCGCGGCCTCCAAAGCCTTTGCCAGCTGGCGGCACTCCAGCAGCGCGGAGCGCGAAGCTGCCTGCCAGGCCATTGCCAAAGTCATCGGCGACAACGCCGTTGAGTTGCAGGAGCTGCTGACCCGCGAACAGGGCAAGCCACTGAAGGGCCTGGGTTCGGAATTTGAAGTGGGCGGCTGTATCGGCTGGACGCAATACACCGCCGGCCTGGACCTGCCTCCCAGCGTCATCCAGGAGAACGATCAGGGCAGCATTGTGATGTATCGCGAGCCCGTTGGCGTGGTGGCTTCCATCACGCCGTGGAA
The DNA here is from genome assembly GCA_965652335.1 of uncultured Gammaproteobacteria bacterium. Lineage (GTDB taxonomy): Bacteria > Pseudomonadota > Gammaproteobacteria > Xanthomonadales > SZUA-36 > JAWXBM01. The sequence goes on from CBFGWJ010000015.1 coordinate 10,663, forward strand.
CTGGCCGCTGCTGATTGCCATCTGGCATGTGGTGCCAGCCATCCGTACCGGCAATACCGTCGTGCTCAAACCCTCACCGTTCACGCCGCTGTCCACCCTGCGCATGTTTGAGCTGGTTGCGGAGGCATTGCCTCCGGGCCTGATCAACGTGGTGTCCGGCGATGATGCGCTGGGTGCGGCGCTCAGCCGGCATGAACAAATCAGCAAGGTGGTGTTTACCGGTTCCATCGGAACCGGCAAGAAAATAATGGCCAGCGCAGCTGACACGCTCAAGACGCTGACCCTGGAACTGGGTGGCAATGATGCGGCCATCGTGCTGGAAGATGCCGACCCGGAAAAGATTGCCGAAGGCCTGTTCTGGGGCGCCATGATCAATTCCGGCCAGACCTGTGGCGCCATCAAGCGGCTGTATGTGCACGACAGCATCTATGATTCGACCTGTGATGCGCTGGCCGCCTTTGCCGGCCAGATTCCGATGGGCGATGGCATGGATACTTCCAGCATCCTCGGGCCGCTGCAGAACGAACGGCAGTTCAAACGCGTGGTGGAATTGCTTGAAGACGCGAAGGCCAACGGTGGCCGAATTGTCTGCGGAGGCGAGCTGCCGGGTGGCAATAATTATTTCGTTCCGGTCACGTTGGTGGCCGATATCGCGGACGGCAGCCGGCTGGTGGACGAAGAGCAGTTCGGCCCGGTGCTGCCGGTCATCCGTTACACGGACCTGGATGAGGCCATTGCACATGCCAATGGGCTGGATTTCGGGCTGGGCGCTTCGGTGTGGGGGTCTGACCCGGAAAAAACCAGGGCGGTTGCCGCTCGGCTGGAAGCCGGAACGGTGTACATCAACAAGCATGCCGAAATCGCGCCGCATGTGCCGTTCGGTGGCATCAAGTGCTCGGGCATCGGCGTGGAATTCGGGCTGGAAGGCCTGGCGGCCTATACCAACATCAAGATCGTCAACGCGGCGGCCTGAAAAGGCCATTGCCACAGGCTATTGCCGGGGCGGGCGAACCGCCCTGCTGGAACTACACCGAGCCGTAAAAATCCGCCAACAGTCGGTACAGCTCCTCCATGCGGGTTGAACCGAAGGATTTCTCCATCCTGGCGTAAACGGCTTCGGCCGCCGGCGCGACCTTGACGAACAAGGCTTCGCCTTTGGGCGAGAGTTGCAGCAGCACGCGGCGCTGGTCACTCTCGTGCGTCAGGCGTTTCACCAGGCGCTCGCTTTCCAGGAATTGCAGGATACGGGAGAGGCTGGGCGCCAGCAGGATGCTGCGCCTGGCCAGTTCACTGGCCTCCAGCTGGCCATAAGCCGCCAGCACCCGGATCACCCGCCATTGCTGTTCGGTCAGGCCGAATTCCCGCAACATGGGCTTGAAGTGGGACATGGCCGATTCACGGGCCTTCAGCAATTCCATTGGCAGCGAGCGTTCCAGCGAACGCAGCTTTACCGAGGACACTTTGCCGGCTTTTGAACTCATGCAAGCTCGTTGGCTACGGTGTTGCGCAGGATGCCGATTTCCGCAACTTCCACTTCCACCACGTCTCCCTGCCGGAGATACTTCGGAGGATTGAAACGAGCGCCCGCCCCGTTCGGCGTGCCGGTGGCGATGATGTCGCCCGGCTTCAGCCGGCAGAACGTGGAAACATAACTGACCAGGTAATCGAAAGGAAACATCAGGTTGGCCGTGGTGTCATTTTGCCGTTCTTCACCGTTAACGCGTGTCAACAAACGCAATTCGCTCATCGGGTCCAGTTCGTCCGAGCTTACCATGTGCGGGCCCAAAGCACCCGAACGCTCAAAATTCTTGCCCTGGGTAACATTGAATTTGGAATGGCGCAGCCAGTCACGCACCGAGCCCTCGTTCATCAGCGTCAGTCCGGCCACATGCTGCATCGCCTGGTCACGCGCAATGCGCCGGCCTTCCCTGCCGATGACCATGACGATTTCACCCTCGTAATCCAGCTGCTCGGATTCGGGCGGACGCATCAGGGTTTGCTGGTGCCCCACCAGGGACTCGCGCGTGCGCATGAACACGCTGGGGTACTGCGGCAGGTCTGAACCATCCTGGTACTCGGCATTGCGGTTGGCATAGTTGACACCGATGCAGATGATTTTTTCCGGGTTCGGAATGGTGGGCAGGAACTCCACGTCGTCAATGGCAAAATCCGCATCGCTGCCGGCCGCTTCAAGTCCGAGACTTCCGAGCCGCTGCTGTCGCAAAACCTCGCGCAGGTCCGGCAGTTCAGGATGATGGGCTCCGAGATCAACGATACCTTTACTGGTCAAAGCACCGTAGCTGTCCTTGCCCGCATGGTTGAAACTCAGGAATTTCATGGTCAGCTCCCGGCCTCGATCAATCCGGCCCGTTCCAACACGCCATCGAGGCGCTTCTCCAGCTCCGGCGTGGCCGGCATCATCGGCAGCCGGTGTTCATTGGCCGGCAATATGCCCATGCGCTTCATCATGTACTTGATGGGAATCGGGTTGGTATCAAAGAACACCGACTTGTTCAGCTCCAGCAGGCTCTGGTGCAAGGCCCGGCCGGTTTCAAGGTCATTGTTCCACACCGCTTCGCACATGCGCACCAGGATATTGGGCGAAAGATTGCCTACTGCATTCATCAATCCGCAGGCGCCCACGGCCATCATCGGGAAGGACAGCTCTTCAAGGCCGACAAATACCCTGAAGTCATCACCCAGCGCCTCGAAACATTCGCTGACAAATCCCAGGTCATTCACGGCATGCTTCATGCCTACGAAGCTGGCTGAGCGCTGCTGCAGTTCCTGCAACGTTTCCACGGTAACGCTCACCGCCGTGCGGCCCGGAATGTGGTAGACCATCCAGGGGATATCCACATCGCGCGTGGCCGACAGGTAATACTCCACCAGCCCGCGCTGCGGCGGACGGATGTAATACGGCGTAACAATCAGCAGGGCGTCAGCGCCGGCTTTCACCGCATGTTCGGTCAGCGCGGTGGTTTCCGCCAGTGATTGCGAACCGGTGGCGGCCACTACCGGAATCCGGCCTTTCACCGTTGCCACCGCCACGTCCACCAGCCGGTTGCGCTCTTCGGTGGTGAGCGTGGAGGGTTCCGACGACGTGCCATTCACCAGGATGCCGTGTGTGCCTTCTTTCAGCTGGAACTCCAGCAGGCCGGCATAGGCCTCGTAATCCACTTTGCCGTTGCGGAATGGCGTGATGATGGGAGGTATGGATCCGCGCAAAACCTTCGAACCGGAAGTACTCACTGTTGCTCCTTCTGTGCCCTTTCGGGTGAATTCTCTTGACCAGACACTGGCCGGAAGTATAATTAACATGTTAACTTAGTTCAAGACGAACCGCGGAGCACAGCCGTGCCACACCAGATTGTTGAGTATTCATCCAACCTGGAATCCCAGGTCGACATCGCGGCCATGATCAGGCTGCTGCATGAAACCGTGGCCGGAATCGATGCATTCCCGCGAGCGGCTTTGCGCACCCGCGTGGCGCGCCGCGACCAGTACTGCATTGCCGACCATCATCCCGACAATGCCTTTGTCCATGTGCTGTTGCGCATCGCCTCCGGCCGCAGCCCGGAAGTGAAGAAGGCCGCCGGAGACCGGATTTTCCGAGTGCTGTGCGACTACCTGGCGCCGGTACAGGCAAGCACACCGCTGGGCATCTCCTTTGAGATACAGGAAATCGATCCGGTTTTCCGCTGGAAGAAGAACAACCTGCCCGCCTGGCTGGAAAAGCGAGCCGCCGCGACTGACACCACAGAATCCTGATGAACCCATACAATGATCAGCAGCCGTGAAGACCAGCCATGAGTGACCTGAAACAGAATCTCGAGAAAGCCGAACAATTGTTGCGCCCGTTTCGGGACGCGCCCTTGCAGCACTTTATCAACGGACAGCGCACGCCGGGCAGTTCCGGACAGCTGTTCGAGGTGGCCACGCCGATCGACAACTCGGTCATCGGTAAAGTGCACTCCGGCAGTGCCGCCGATATCGATGCCGCCTGCACCGCCGCTGCCGAAGCTTTTGCAGCCTGGCGCGATCTTCCGGGAGGCGAACGCAAGAAACTGCTGCACCGGATTGCCGATGCCATCGTGAAACGGGCTGACGATATCGCCGTGGTTGAAAGCTACGATACCGGGCAGCCGATCCGCTTCATGAGCAAGGCGGCCATCCGCGGCGCCGAGAACTTCCGTTTTTTTGCCGACCTCGCGCCCGACGCCCGAAACGGCCTGGCACTGCCGGCGGATGAACACCTCAATTTCACATCGCGCAAACCCATCGGCCCGGTAGGTGTGATCACGCCCTGGAATACGCCATTCATGTTATCCACCTGGAAAATCGCCCCGGCACTGGCAGCCGGCTGCACGGTGGTGCACAAGCCGGCTGAATGGTCGCCTTACAGCGCAATGCTGCTGGCGGAGATTGCCCATGAAGCCGGCTTGCCCGATGGCGTGCTCAATTGCGTGCAGGGTATCGGTGAAACGGCCGGCCGCGCGCTGACCGAGCATCCGGCCATCAAGGCGGTGGCATTCGTGGGCGAATCCAGCACCGGCAGCCACATCATGCGCCAGGG
>CBFGWJ010000016.1:0-15131 GCA_965652335.1 uncultured Gammaproteobacteria bacterium
GATCGCGGCAATTTCGTGATCGGTATTGAGTACACCGAGCAGGATGAAGTGTTCCTGGCGGCGTATGACGAGAAATACCTGAAGCAGGCCGTGGCAATTTATGACCCGGATGAATTCCACCAATACGGTTTCTCCGGCGACCCATGGGCCGACCAGGATGGCGACGGGTATCCCGGCTGGGTGTCATTCGGCTCCGGCCGTATTCTGAACGGTTCATTCAATGTTCCCGGATTTGGCAATAACCTGACCATTTGCGAAGGTTCAGCAACAGGTGGCGCGTCTGTCAGCGACTACGGCCCGAAAGGCGCCGGCAACGGTTGCGGCCCGGGCACCTACGACTATGCTCCGGTCAACTACATGCAGACGCCGTACGAGCGTTCCAGCTTCTTCTTCCAGGGCGACTATGAGTTGTATGACAACATTACCGCTTACACGGAAGCACGCTTCGCCAACCGCCGTTCAGAGCAGCTGCTGGCTCCGAACCCATACGACAGCCGCTTCGATCCGACCTATGTTTCAGAAGACGAGCCGGGTGCGGTCATTTCCAAGGACAACTACTACAACCCGTTTGGAGTAGGAATCACCCAGTGGTTGCGTCGTGTATCCGAGACGGGTGGCCGCTCTTACCAGCAAAACGTTGACCAGTGGCAGATCGTTGCCGGCGTCACCGGTGACATCGGCACCAGCTGGACCTGGGACGTAAGCTACAACTACGGCCGCAGCGAACGCGCTGACACCGATTACGGCCAGTTCAACGGCGCCCGCTTCAATGATGCATTGGGGCCATCCTTCATGGATGAAAACGGCAATATCGTTTGCGGTCGCCCGGGTGCAGTGATCGACGGTTGCGTACCGTTCAACCCGTTCACCAACCCGGAAACCAATCCGATTACTCCGGAAATGCTGGCTTACCTGTCCATTCCGCTGAATGATCGTTACATCAATGAGCGCCAGGTAACCAACTTCACCCTGGTCGGCGATCTGTTCGAGCTGCCGGCGGGAACCGTGGGTGTCGCTGCGGGTTATGAGCGCCGTAAGGAAAAATACGTTTACCAGCCTGATTCGGCCAAGGTTACCAATTCCACCACGGGTAACACCGGTGAAGGGACCGCGGGAGCCTACAACATTGATTCATTCTTTGGCGAATTGAACATTCCCCTGTTGTCCGGAATCACCGGTGCGGAGAACCTGGAACTGGGCGTGGGCGCACGCTACGATGATTTCTCCATCTACGACGCCTCCAGCACCATGCAGGCCAGCTTGCGTTGGCAACCGGTCCGCAGCCTGTTGCTGCGCGGCACCTGGGGTGAGGTGTATCGCGAGCCCAATATCTCCGAACTGTTTGCCGGCGTAGGCGACAGCTTCCCGAACACGGTGGATGCCTGTTCCGGCAGCGGCAACAACCTGCCGGGTTGCGTGGGCCAGGTGCCTCCGGGTTACCAGCAGACCGATCCGCAGGCGCGTGCCCGCGTTGGCGGTAACCGCAATGTGACTCCGGAAGAAGGTGAAACCTGGACCATGGGCTTGGCCTGGTCACCGACCTTTGCGTCCGGCCTGAGCATGACCCTGGACTACTGGAACATCGATATTGATGATTCCATCAACGTGCCTTCAGCAACTGTGGTTATTTCAGGTTGCGCCACCGGCGCTGTTCCTGGCTTCTGTGAAAATGTCGTTCGTTTCCCGGACGGCACGATCAACGAAGTGCTTACTCTGGTGCAGAAAGTAGGTCCGGAATCCGCCAAGGGTATCGACTGGTCGGTGAACTACAACTGGAACACCGACATCGGCCTGTGGGCATTCGGCTGGATGGGTACCTACAACCTCGAGCGCAAACTGCTGACCGTCAAGGACTTTGACGGTGACGGTGCGGAAACTGCTGAAGTGACCGATATTGTCGGCAACTTCGAGCATCGCGGCCTGGGCCGGGTATCTTCCTTCCCGGAACTGCGCTGGCGGCTTGACACCGATTGGTCGCTGGGTGATTTTGGCGCCAGCCTCAGTGTGGAATACATCGACGGCGTAACCGAGTGCGGTGACGCGGTGGGCCTCGGCCACGTGTACTGCCCGGACTCGGCTGCCGGCTTTGGCCAGGACCCGGGTACCTGGTGGGTTAACACCATTGACGATGTGTACTACTGGGATCTGGTTGGCCGTTACACCGCTCCATGGGGAACCCAGTTCGCCGTGGGTGTAACCAACCTGACCGATGAGTCACTGCCGTTCCTGAACCAGGGCTTCAACGCCACCACTGACGATGACACTTTCCGTGCCTTCGGACGCAGCTGGTTCTTCAACATCAAGCACAACTTCTAAGGCCGGGAATTTCACGGTTTCAGAATTGAGCTGAAGCAAGACCGAAAAGGCCACCCCCGGGTGGCCTTTTCTTTTTTAGACTGGCAAGGCGGAGCGAGTGAGGTGTAGCACCGCTACAAGAACGAGCGACAACGCCGCCAGAAGGAAAAATGGTCCCGGCCCTGCGGGTTGCGGCTGAAACCGCACCCCTCGGCGTTGCTCGGCGCTCATTTGGAGTCACCAAACTTCGCTTCTCGCGCCTTGATGGGTGCGGTTTCAGTCACAACAGCGTACATTCAAGTAGTGTAAACAGGCCCTAATACTCTGCCCCCAATCTTCCTGACCCCCCGATGATCATTTCGCACACATACCGCTTCATTTTCGTCAAGACGATCAAGACCGCCGGTACCAGCATCGAAACGTACCTCTCCCCGTTATGCGGCCCTGGCGACACCTTCACACCCATCGTTCCACCGGAGCCTGGCCACCAGCCGCGGAATTTTGCCCTCCCACCTGTGGCATTCCACAACCACATGTCGGCCTGGCGCATCCGTAAGGCGATCGGCAGGGAAACCTGGAACAGCTATTTCAAATTCTGCGTGGAACGGAATCCCTGGGACAAAACCGTATCGGACTTCTGCATGGCCAATGCCCGTGCCGGTTCAAAGTACCAGTTTGCCGACTATTTCCAGCGTGCCATTTTCTGTCGCAGCTGGGAGTTGTACACGGACGAAGATGGTTCGTTTATGGTGGACCGGGTATTGCGGTACGAGAACCTCGACAGCGAGCTGGGTGAAGTTTTCCAGGCATTGGGAATACCCTGGCCAGGCCGCCTGGAAATTCGCGCCAAGTCGCATTTCCGCCAGGACCGCCGGCCATACCAGGAATGGTATACACCCTCGCAGCAGGCCATTGTGCAGAATGTGTTTGCGGACGAAATCAGGACGTTTGGCTATGCTTTCTGAGCCGGTTGCGCAGCGCCAGCGCATTCGCATACTTCACCAGCTGGCGCGCTCCGGTGGCACGGTGATCTGCCGTTGCCTTGCCAGCATGGAAGGAGTAGTGCTGCTGAGTGAAATCCACCCGCTGGGCACCCGCATGTTCAACCCACTGCAACAGGCGGACGAGTGGTATGGCTTGCTGCGGCCGGCTGACCGGGCCAGGCTGGGCTCCGGCAACTTCCCGTTTTCGGAAGCCATTCGCCTGATTGCGGAACGGTGCGCCGAACAGGACAGGATCCTGGTGTTGCGCGACTGGAACCATCTCGATTACATCGGCCTGCCATTTGTGCAACCGCTGTACCGGCCCCAACTGACGGAAGCCCTGCGGGCCGAATTCGACCTGTTGCGGTTTGCGACCGTGCGGCATCCGCTGGACCAGTGGCTGAGCCTGGTCAAGAATCCGCTCTTCGCGGAGCGGCTGGCCATGGGCAAGTACCTTAAGGGAGTGCGGCGTTTTGCCGAAATGGTCACGGGTTTCGAAGTTCAGACCGAACCGGGTGGTGTCATGGAGGCACCTCCCGCAATGCTGCATTATGAGGACTTCACCGCCAACACCGATGCGGCCCTGATGCAGCTGTGCAACGCCCTGCACATTCCATTCGACCCGGGTTACCGGCAGCGCTGGGCCGGCTACAGGAACATCACCGGCGACGTATTGCCGGGGCGGTCCGAAGCGGGTGAAATCACAACATTGCCCCGCCAGGAGAGTGGTATCGGGCTGCAACAGGAATTTGCCAGCCGTGCTGATTACCAGCGCATTCTGAAACTGATGCATTACACTGGTGACTTGACAGGTTAAGGCGGGAATCATGCAGGATCTGTTTGGAATCTATGACAAGTCGTTGGGTTCCGATTTTTGCCAGGATGTCATCCAGCGCTTTGAAAACGACCCGCGCAAGGTGAAAGGCAAGGTCGGCGATGGCCAGTACCGGCCGGATTTCAAATCCACCACAGAGATTGACTTCGTTGAGGTGCGGCAGGGCTGGGAGGATGTGATCAATACCATCAACCTGCGGCTCAGCCAGCATCTGCGTGACTACATGCGCCACTGGGCAGAGGCGTTTCGCGCCGTGGAAGTACATCATGAAGGCTTTCGTATGGTTCGCTACGGGATCGGTGAGCAGTTCGGCTGGCACGCGGACAATGTGGGTGGTTCCTACACCCGCGTGATGACGGCGGTGTGGTATCTGAACACGGTTGAGCAGGGCGGCCTGACAGAATTCAAGTTCACTGGCCGAAGTATCCAGCCGGTGACCGGTCGCTGCCTGATCTATCCGGTGGGCTGGCCGTTTTTCCACCGTGACGCGCCGCCGGTTTCGGGGCCCAAATACATCATCATGACGCAGTTGCACCAAAAGCGGCGGCTGTTAGATCCGGCCACCTGAGCCCGGGTGCACGAAACATGAATGCCGGCATCAACCTGGAACTGCTGCGCAGCCCCGACTGGTTGCTGGCGGGGTTTGAAATCGACCCGGGTGTTCCGGGACAAGGCCGTTATCACCTCGCCCAGGTGACGCGCCAGACTTACCATGATTCATCGTTCCTGGATCACCGCATCCAGCCCATGCCCACGGCCAAACTGACGGTGAATGGCGAACAGGTGGATGAAATTCTCGCCTCGCTGCCCCGAAAGGAATCAGCCTGGGTTTTCCATACCGGGTTCTGCTGTTCCACCCTGTTGGCGAGCTGCCTGGACCATCCCGGCCACACACTGGTATTGCGCGAACCGCTGGTTCTGTCGCGCCTGGCTCACGCGCAGCGCAATATGGCAGGCCCGGGTAGTGATGCGCTGCAAGCAGCTTCGCGACGGGTGATTGGCCTGTGTGAGCGCAGTTTTCCGGCTGAGTCGGTGCTGGTGAAGCCATCGAATTTTGCCAATCGCCTCATGGATGGCCTGTTCCCATCCAGCCCGTCTCATCCGCAACGCAAAGCGGTGCTCATGACTTCGTCCCTGGAATCGCTGCTGGTGTCAATTCTGAAGAAGCAGGCTGAAGCTGAAGCCTCGCTGCCGGCCTTCGTGCGCTCCCTGCTGCAGGATTCCGATTACGCGGCGCAGTCGGGTTTGGCGGAGGACACCCGGGAGTTGAGCCTGTTGCAGCTGAGCGTGGTGTTCTGGCATTGCCAGCGCCATTTCCTCCAGCGGCGGCTGGAGCAGGCCGAAGCAGGTGTGTTCCTGCCACTGGGCATGGAACGCTTCCTGGCCGAGCCGGAAGCAGTGCTGCTGGAGGTTTCCGGATTCCTTGGCCTGGGGCTGCCGCCGGACGTCTTCCGGCAAACGGTCGAGAGCGGCGCGTTCCGCCGGCATTCCAAACAAACCAGACAGTCCTATGACCCGGATGCCCACCAGCGGGAGCAGCAGGAGGTCAGGGAACGATTCAGCCGGGAAATTGCGGCGGCACTGGCGTGGTCCGAACCGTTGCTGCAAAGGTTGCCGGTGGCCGGCTTCGATCAGGGATGAACGGTTAGGCCGGGCCGCATATCCGGCGACCTTCCGCAGCTCTCAAATCCGCTTGAAACTGCAATTGGCAGCAACCGTGATGCGTGGCAAATCGCCGAAATACGGCATCACTTCGTGCAACACGAAAGAGGGGAATACCATCAGTTCGCCCGGTTTCATCGGATGGTTCACCGAACCGATGTGGAATTGCCGCTGCCAGCGGTCATTGCCGGGATCCCAGTACATATTGGCCGTGGGGCGGGGGTCCTTGAAGCTCAGCACACCATTGCGCGGGTCATCGGATGGACTGCCGGGATTGACCATGTACACCGCTGACCACGAAGCGTTGGGGTGATTGTGGCTGGAAATGAAACCACCGTTGCGGGTCACATGGTACCAGGCATCGGTGAATACACGGATCTGCTCCAGGTCTTCCTTGGTGTAGCCGCTGGTCTCTGCCATGGCCTGGAACACGCCGAACAGGAAGAATTTTTTCAGCTCCAGGAAGCAGGCTGGCGCCTTGGGGTCCTTGAAAAGGTCAAAATGGCTCTCAAAGATGTTCACCTGGTTGCTGGTGACGTGCCGGTTCGCATGCCGGTTTTCTCCGCTCGGCCCCTCGGCTTCCTGCCGCAGGATTTCAGTTTCAAGGTCCCGGTTGAGCCGGTCCGCCGCGGGGTGAGTGCTGAGAAAAAACGGCGTGGCGAAATCCCCCCAGGATTTGATTTCCGGTTTGGCGGTTTGACCTTGTTCGGGTGGTTTGGGCGCGCTCATGGGCGGATTTGATCACGGTGGTATCGGGCCAGCGCTGAACTTGCCTGACGTCAGCGTGCACTGTCAAGCAAGGGGTCATCCTTTGATGCGGCAGCCCTGCTGTGGGAGCGAGCCATGCTCGCGACACGGTGAACTGTCATCGCTGGTCCTGCGCCTGGCGGCCTTCCATGCGCTTGCGGATTTCCTGCATGCTGCTGGCGATGATCTCGTTGCGGTCCAGGCTGGCCAGCAGTTCCCGCGCCACCTGCCTGGGCCCGGCAGCGCCCCAGGACTTGCCGCGTGAAAACCAGTCCTGGGCCATCCTGCCGGTGAGGTAGGTGGCATACCAGGCCAGGGCGCCCTGCGCTGAGGCGGTGAGCACGGTGGACATGCCCACGCTGACGGTTTTCAAGGCGCTGGATACCAGGTTCATGCCCCAGTACGCGCCCATCAGGGCCAGCCACTGCGCGGAAATGGTCAGCAGCAATCTGGAGGCTTCACGCTTGTCCAGCCGGAAGCCATAGATTTCCCCAAGGTGGATGATCATGGCGATATCGGTGCCCGCCGCCGCCAACAGGTCGGCTACCGGCACCGGGTTCACGGCCACCGCCAGGCCCTTCACCAGGCAGTACTTGCGGATGAGGGCGTCGGCCAGGTTTTTGCGCACGGTGACGATGCGGCTGGCGATTTTCTGGTCGAGTTCAAAGGTAAACAACGAGGCATTCAGCGCAGCCAGTGTTTTGCCGTCCTTTTCCAATACCTGCCAGAGCAGGGCACGCAAGTCGTCCACCTCGGGCGCCCTGGCCCGCAACTGCTCGGCTTCGCTGCCATCCGCGGCCTGGAGCACCACGGTTTCGGGGCGGGGATCGGAACTGCAGGCCACCACGTTGCCATGAGGAATCAGGCCATCGGTGCGCTCCCGCAGCCTTTCCAGCAGTTGCTGTTGCTCGGCTTCGGTGTAACGGTCGGCCTTGTTCAGCACCAGCACCAGGGTGCGGCCGCGTTTTGCCAGGCCTTCCAGCGCGGTGAGTTCCAGCTGGGTCAGGTCGGCATCGCACACCATCAAAACGATATCCGCACGTTCGCTGATTTCAAGGGCCAGCTTTTCACGTTGCTGGCCATCCAGCTCATCGATCCCGGGAGTGTCGACCAGGATCACATGGCCGGCTTCCAGTTCCCGCCAGTTGGCGCGGTGCTCGTGTTTGGTCTCGCCATGAAGGGCGCTGGTTGAAAATCGGGCCTGGCCCAGCAGCGCGTTGAGCAGCGATGACTTGCCCACCCCCACGCGGCCGAACACGGCGATATGGATTTCCTGCTCGCGCAGCTTGCGGGCCAGTTCTTCGATGTGGCGGAATTCCCCGTCGAGCTCCGCACGCACCGCAGCCGGAATGTTGCTGTCTTCCAGCAGGGTTTGCAGGTTCAGCCCGGCAGCCAGGCGATACTGGTCCTGTTCAGCGACCGTGAATTCAGCGGTCTTTTTTCGACTGGGCCACCAGTTTCGCAAAGCGGACTGCGCCTGACTCCAGATTTTCATTCAACAATTCCTCAAACGCCACAGCCGCGGGATAAGGGCGCAACTCGCCCCGGCTGGCCAGCGTAGCCGCCGCTGCCTTGCCCAGGCTGTCAAAAATCATTCCATAGGCCACCGCATGGACCAGTCCGCCCGACACGGTGCCAAGGCCAGGAAAGGCCTTGAGGGCATTGCCGGTAATGGCGAGTGTAATCGCTGTCATGTTTTTCAGCTTGCCGCCCGCCAGCTGAAGGAAGGATTCGATCTGCATTTCCTTCACCGGCACTTCGTAAAGCTGCGACAACTCCCTGAGCAGCTGGGTTGCCAGCACGCCCTGGATCACCAGGTCCGAGCCCGGTGCGATGGCGGCCAGCGCGCCAATAACGGCGCGCCTGGAATAGCGGCTGACCAGTTCGTCAGCCTGCTGTTCGCGGTGCTGCTGCCGGGCGAGGTCGAGTTTTTCACTCGCCAGCAGCAGGATGCTGGTATCGCGCAGCGATTCCATCAGCTCGCGGTCCTGGTCCAGCAACCTCTGTATGGCCTTCAGCAGGCTCTCGATCTGTGCCGGGCGCTCGCGTTCCTCGCGCCGCTCCATGCCTTCACCCAGCAGCCGCACCACTTCCTGCTTGCCGCCGGCGCTGATGCTGACCACATTTTCCGGCGGCAGTCCGCTGCGCTGCTGCAGCCTCTGCAGCAGCTGCCGGCGTTCGGACTCATTGAAACGGTCGGATTTGTTCAGCGCCAGCACCACGGGCTTGTCCATCCGCACCAGCGAATGCAACTGCTGTGCCTGGCTGGCGCTGAGGTCGGAATCACAGAGAAATATCACCAGGTGGGCACGGCGGGTTTCCTCGCGGGCAGCGGAATTGTCGTCGAAGTTGAATCCCGGCAGGTCGGTGACCAGCACCTGGTCGCCCGAAGCCGCGGTCCAGCGATACTGGGTGATGGTTTGCGTGGTTCCGGCGCGGGCGTCCCGTTCGATTTCCGCTTCGGGCAACAGGGCTTTTACCAGGCTGCTCTTGCCGCTGCTCACTTCACCGAAAATCGCGATATGGATCTCGCCGCTTTCCTTGCGGCGGCGTTGTTCACGAATTTCCGCCAATGCCGGGGCGATGTCAACGCCGGCCCGCTGCGAACTGAGCAGGTCGTCCTGCAGCTGTTCGAAATTGGCCGGCTTCGGCCGGGACTCCGCCTTTGCCTGGCGCTTTGGTTTGAACCAGGACCAGAAAAACACCAGCGTGGCCAGCGGCAGCAACACCAGCATGCAGAGGTAGGCCAGTTGCAGCCAGGCTGGCGCGAGGCGCAGATAGTTCCATACGGACAAAGCGGTGTCGGTTGCCAGCAGGAATATGAACACCACCAGCATGGCGGCCAGCAGGATGATGATGGATACAAGCAACCTCAATGGCATGGGGCGCACATTCACTCAGCAGGTGTTGGCAATATTCTAACAGTCATTGCCAATTCCCGATGCTGCGGGTAAATTGCTGGTTGAGGCTTCAGGGCTCCGCGCGCCCGCTTTCAGGCTGTAAAGAAAGCCGTACCCGTTCCATTGCGGGTAAGGGCGCGACAAGGGGTCCAGGATGAAGTGTGTCAATCGCAGGATGCGCCGCCTGGCGCATCGACATGAAGCAGTCTCTTTTATTCCCGGTGAATCCCGAAAATGGCTGGTGCCGCCCAGGTTTAAGGTGCCGGGCGCCGCTGTGCCATTGCCGGTCGAAATGATGAAGCGGAGTGCAGCAACGGTCGACCTTGAGTTGCTTCGCCACGAGTTGCGTGCGCCACTCACCGGCATACTGGGGCTGGCTGAACTCCTGGCTGCAACGGACCTGCCGTCGCGGGCCGCCTGCTGGCTGTCAACCATGCAGGCTTGTGGCGAGCAGATGGCCAACCTGATCGACCGCGCCCTGAAGCCGCATCATGCGGGTCGAAGCGATTCACTCGCCGCCGCTTTCGACGGAGCGTTATTCCTCGAATCGCTGGTCATGGCGCACTGGCCGTCCGCGCGATCCGGAAACACCCGGTTGGTGCTGGTTTGCAGCGCAGCCGCACAGGGAGTGTGGCATAGCGATGCCGTTCTGCTCAGGCAGGCGCTGGACAACCTGCTGGCCAATGCCATCCGCTTCAGCCGCGATGGCCTGGTGCTGCTGGAAGCCCAGGTTGCGTCGCGGCCGGGCAGGGAATGGGGTCAGCTGGAACTGGCGGTGGAAAATTTTCCGGCAACCCGCATGCCTGCTTGCGCCAACCTGCGGGACGGCGGCGAATTCGCGGACCGAACCTATCGGATGTACAGCCGTGGCCATGGGCTTCGAGTGGTTGATGCCGCATGTCGACGGCTTCAGGGGAAGTTGCTGCAGAACAGGGTGGATGCCGGCAGCACCCGTTTCGCCCTGTTGCTGCATGGCGTGATACGGCGTGCCGAAGCACGGTGCCGCCGTTTCAAGCCGGCGCTGCTGGACAGGCTGGGGTGCATCCTGCTGCTGGATTCCGCACGGCAACGCTGCGTGAGCGCGATGTTGGGCAGCCTGGAAATCACATTCACGGTGATCGGGCCCGAGCAGCTGCCCAGGCCGCAGTCCTGGCCTTCCTCCTGGATACTGCTCACCAGCCACAGCCGCCTGTTGCCACTGTTTCCGGAATCTGGCAACGAACCGGATGATGGTGCAGTCTGGGTGGTGGGCTGCCGTCAAGGCGCCGAGGGCCCGGAACCGGTGCGCTACCGTTTGCCTGACCCTTTGTTCCAGGCCGACCTGCAGAACACGCTGCTGCGTTGCCGGGTTGAGCAGGAACTGGCAGCCGGCGCCCGCAAACCGTGACTGCAGGGTTGCAGTCTGTCCGGAAAACGTCTGCTCAGGAATGAAACCGAGGGCTTTCCGTCCTGATGGTTTCCAGCAATACGGCCAGGTTTTCAGGGTCGACTTCGGGCGTGATGCCGTGACCGAGGTTGAAAACATGGCCGTCGCCGTGGCCAAAGCTTCGCAGGCAGGCCAGGGTTTCACGCCGGATCACTTCGGGGCTGGTCAGCAGGATGGCGGGATCCAGGTTGCCCTGCAGTGCCACCTGCTGGCCGACCCGCGCGCGGGCTTCTTCCAGCGTGATGGTCCAGTCGGCGCCCAGTGCGTCGCAGCCGGTGGCAGCCATGGCTTCGAGTTGGGTGTTACAACCCTTGCAGAACAGGATCACCGGCACGCGCCGGCCATCCCGCTCACGGTCCAGCCGGCTGACGATTTCACCCAGATAACGCAGCGAAAACTCACGGAAGGCGTCGCTGGAGAGCGCGCCGCCCCAGGTGTCAAAAATCTGCACCGCCTGCGCGCCGCTGGCAATCTGCGCATTGAGGTAGTCAACGATCGTGTCGCTCAGCTTGCCGAGCAAGCGGTGTGCTGCTTTTGGCTCTTCATACAACAGGCGCTTGGCTTTGCTGAAGCTTCTGCTGGATCCGCCTTCGATCATGTAGGTGGCCAGCGTCCAGGGGCTGCCGCTGAAACCTATCAGTGGCACGCTTCCGGCCAGTTCCCGGCGGGTCAGGGCCAGCGCATCCATGACGTACTTGAGGGAGCTGCCCACATCGGGCCGCGGCAGGGCTTCGATATCCGCCAGGGAGTTGATGGGTCGTTCAAATTTGGGGCCCTCGTTTTCGACGAAATACAAACCCAGGCCCATGGCATCGGGAATGGTGAGGATGTCCGAGAATATGATGGCGGCATCCAGCGGAAATCGCCGCAGCGGCTGCAAGGTCACTTCACAGGCCAGTTCCGGGTTCTGGCACAGGTTCATGAAGCTGCCCGCCTCGGCCCGGACGGCGCGGTATTCCGGCAGGTAGCGGCCCGCCTGGCGCATGATCCATACGGGTGTGCGGTCCACCGGTTGCCGCAGCAGGGCACGCATCAGCAAATCATTCTGGGGTTGGGAATCTGGATTCATGGCGAAGGGTTCTGTTGGGTGGTGTTGGTTTTGGCGTTGGTTGGCCTCGCCAGCAGGCCGTTACCCGCACGGCAGCTGTCCAGGGCATGTTCGATTTCGGCCCGGCTGCTGCTCGCGTCGATTACGGCCTTGCCGGCGTCCTCCAGCAGGATCAGGCGCAGGCCTCCGGCCACGGCTTTCTTGTCCAGTTGCAGGGCTTCCAGCATGGCTGCGTTGGAAACCCTGTCCGGCAACTCAATCGGCAGACCGAGCGCGCGCAACAGGGCACCCAGCCTGGTGGCAGTTCCGGCAGGGCACAAGCCACGCTGCTCGCTCAGCCTGGCAGCGATGACCATGCCGATAGCCACGGCTTCACCATGCAGGAATTCAGAGTATCCGGTGATGGCTTCGAGGGCATGGCCAAAACTGTGGCCGAAATTGAGAATGGCACGAATGCCGCTTTCCGTTTCATCGGCGGCTACCACGCGGGCCTTGGATTCCACCGAGCGCCGGATCATGAACGACAGGGCTTCAGTGTTTCGGGCACTGATGGCTTCAACTGAATTTTCCAGCCAGCTGAAAAATCCGGCATCCATGATGGCACCGTACTTCACCACCTCGGCCATGCCGGCACGGAATTCCCGCAGCGGCAGGGTATCCAGTGTGGCCGTGTCAATCAGGACCATGCCCGGCTGGTGGAATGCGCCCAGCAGGTTTTTGCCTTTGCTGTGGTTCACACCGGTTTTCCCCCCCACCGAACTGTCCACCTGCGCCAGCAGGGTGGTGGGAACCTGGAAAAACCGCACGCCGCGCATGTAAGCGGCCGCGGCGAAACCCGTGATATCGCCAACCACACCACCACCCAGGGCGATGAGGTTACAGTCCCGGCGGGCCTGCATGCCGACCAGGCGGTCGATGATGCCGGACCAGGTGGCCACGGTTTTCTGCGGTTCGCCGTCGGCAATGATATGCGTGGCGCACTCACGGTTGCCCAGGCTGGCCAGCAAACGATCCAGGTAAAGCGGCGCAACCACATCGTTGCTGACCACCAGTGTTTTTCCGGAGTTCAGGTTTTGCCAGGGCTCGGGGCGGACAAGCAGGCCGCGACCGACAAGAACCGGGTAACTGCGTTCTCCAAGTTCGATCTGGATCGTGATGTGATCAGTCATGCAGGTTGGCTCGTGGGCGGGGCTGGCTGGTTTCGCTGGAATTTTCCACCGATTCAAGCGCTTTCAGGATATGGTCAACGCTGGCATCCACCGACCGGTTCCTGGCCGGAAAGGTGAAATCGGCCAGTGCAGCGTACAGTGGATCACGCCGGCTGGCCAGTTCCTCCAGCCTGGCCTGGCGGTCATCGAACTGAATCAGCGGCCGGGCTTTGTCATGGCGTAGTCGCGCCAGTTGCTGCTGCACCGAAGCCTGCAGGTAGATCACCAAGCCTCGTTCGCGCAGGTGCCGGCGGTTGGATTCGCGCAGGACAGCACCGCCCCCGGTGGCCACCAGCACATTCTTCCTGGAGGTCAGTTCATCCAGCACCCTGGCTTCGCGGTCGCGAAAACCCTCTTCACCTTCGATTTCAAAAATGAGGCTGATATCCACCCCGGTCCGGCTCTGGATCTCCTGGTCGGTATCGTGAAATTCCAGGCCCAACCGTTGGGCCAGTTTTTGTCCGATGGTGGTTTTGCCGGAGCCCATGGGGCCGATCAGGAACACATTCCTCATCCTGTTGACCAGCGATGACTGCAGCCAGCACAAGGCCTTTCAGCGTGCAAGCGAGGGCAACATTGGGTAACATGGCGCAACTTTTGCGATCGCCGATACCTGCCTCCCATGATTCGATTTTTCGTGATCTTCACCGTGCTGCTCGTTGGCCTTTTTACGCTGGAAATTCTACAGCCGGTGGAACAGCACGTCATCCTGCCATTTACCTCGGCGGTGGCGGACTTCAGCGTCTGGCTGATCAAGTTTTTCGATGACGGCGTGGTGGCGTTTTCCAATGTCATCCGCGACAAGGAAACCGGCTTCGGCGTGCGCATCGAACGCGGTTGCAATGGCGTCGAGGCCATGATCATCCTGTTTTCGGCGCTGTTTGCCTTTCCCGCACCGCTGAAAAACAAGCTGATTGGCATGGTGATAGGATTTTTTGCGATCCAGGGGCTGAATATCGTCCGGATCGTCAGCCTGTTCTACCTCGGGCAGTGGAACCAGGTGGCCTTTGAATGGTTCCACCTCTACCTCTGGCAGGCCCTGATCATCCTGGATGCGCTGGTGGTGTGGCTGATCTGGTTACGAACGCTGCCCCAGGCCAAGGCGGCCCGTGCCCGCCGGGAAGCGGAGTCCGCTTCCGGATAGGTTACGGCCGGATCATGACTGACAGCGCCACAGCCGTGTTGCCATTGACGGAAGCCATGATCGAGCGCTTCAACCATGCCCTGCAGCAGGCTCGCAGGGCCGGCGAAGTCGAACCCACTGCCATGGTGCTGGCTACTTTTGACGGCGCCGGGCACATCAGCACCCGAACCGTGTTGCTCAAGGCCCTGGATGCCGATGGTTTCGTGTTTTTCACCAACCTGGAAAGCAACAAGGGGCGGCAACTGCTACAGAATCCCCGGGCTGCCGCCACGTTTTTCTGGAAAGCCACTTTTTGCCAGGTCCAGTTGCAGGGTGATATCACCCCGGTCAGCGATGAAGAGGCAGACGCCTATTTTGCCACGCGCGACCGGGGCAGCCAGCTGGGTGCCTGGGCTTCATTGCAGTCACGGCCGCTGGAGAGCCGTGAATTCCTGTTACAACGCGTGGCGGAATATGACCGGAAGTTTGCCGGAGTCGAGGTGCCAAGGCCGCCGTACTGGAGCGGTTTCCGCCTGCGGCCCGATGTGGTGGAGTTCTGGCATGGCGCGGAATACCGCCTGCATGACCGCTTCCGCTTTACGCAGCAGAGCGGTGAATGGCATGAGCAGCGCCTCTACCCCTGAACCCGGCTGTTTAATCGCCGGCCCGGGGTGTGCTGCGCTGTTGGCTGTCTACTCGGTGTAAAACTGCTGCCTGAAAGACAGTTCGAAAGGGGCCTTTTCGCCTTCAACCTGCACTGAAACCTTGAAGTTGTAGTTCTCCAGGTTGTGAATCGGCAATTCGCCGATGTAGTACAGGCCGCCTTCGGGTTCCGTGATTTCCCGCATCTCGATGTCGCGCCGCTGGCCGGTCAGGTTGACGGCCTGCGCCGTTACCTGCGCCG